>NZ_JBSIUV010000032.1:0-26013 GCF_053654515.1 Helicobacter sp. T3_23-1059
ATGATAAGAAATCAACCGCTTAAGTTGTCTTGAGCCTTTGTAAATTGTTTGATTGATATTTTGCAAAATCCATAAAATCTAAAAAAAGGATTCTACAATGCAGCATATCTACGCTCCTTGGAGGGCAAAATATTTTGAGAGTTTTGATGAAAAAGGTTGTCCTTTTTGTGCGATTAGCTTAAATCCTAGCGATGATGAGGAAAATTTTGTATTTTTTCGAGATGAGATTTGCTACTGCGTGATGAATCGCTATCCTTACACGCCTGCTCATTTTTTAATAATCCCTCACGAGCACAAAGCCTCCCCCACACAGCTAGAATCAAAAGATTGGCTACATTTGCAAAATCTAACACAAAAAGGTATCGCGCTTTTGGAAGATTTTGGTGCACAGGGGGTAAATATGGGCATAAATATCAACAAAAGTGCTGGGGCTGGTATCCCCGAGCATCTGCATATTCATCTTATCCCGCGTTTTATGGGTGATACAAATTTTTTTACGACTATTAGCGAGTGTCGCACTTTTGGGGTGGATTTTAAGGCTACATTTCAAAAAGTAAAATCCCTTAGCCAAAAGCATTTTTAAGAATCTAAAAATGATTTTGCAAATATGGTTTTTTGAAAATGCGATACTTAAAAAATATCGTTTTAAATGTGGAATCTAAAAAACCGATATGAGAGATATTTAGCATATATAGCGATAAAGGAGAATATATGAATTTTTTTAGATTTGTTTTTGTGGGGATTTTTGGTGGTGCGATTTTAAGTAGCGGGATTTTAAGCATAGCTAGCGCAAATCGATATGACTACTTGTTATTTTCAAATAGTTATTCTGATGTGCGAAAGGGGGTGGATTTGGGTGCAAATGTCAATAGCAGGCTTCGAGGTAGCACGCCACTTTATGATGCTTCGCGCAAAAACAATACGGATATTTTATATCTTTTGCTAAAGCGCGGAGCTAGGGTAAATGCTATTTCGCACGGTGAAACGGCATTGCATAAAGTCGTGCAGTTTAATAACTACAACTTCACGCAGATTTTGCTAAAAGCAGGGGCAAACCCAAATATTAGGGATTCTATTCGTGGAAATACCGCGCTTCATTACGCCGTAGCTTCGCGCAACTCACAGATGATTTCACTTCTTTTAAGCTATGGGGCGGACATAAAAATACAAAATAACGCAGGGGATACGCCCGCAAGGTATGTGCTATCAAATGTGAGTGTGCCAAGTATGCAGGCACAAAATAAGCATATTTTGCTTAGCACTACGCCTTTTCGTGTAGGCTCTGGTAGTGTAGGGCTAAATGTCCAAAATCTAACAGATTTTTTTATCACCGTAACTTATGGTGCGCTGTATATGAAAGGAAATCTTATTTCAGAGCAGAGCTTTTCGCGCAAGATTCCACCTCGCTCAATGGTAAGCATAGGTAGCTTGCCTATCTCACAAGAATCCTATGAAAATGTCTCTGTAAATCGCGGTGGAGTAGCGAGCGTGAAGTATGGATTTGGACTTGAATATGAGATAGAGGGGAGGGCTGGGAATTTTTATCAAAGCGCAAAAGCCCAAATGCAAGTGTGGTAACAAAAACAACCAAAAACAAGAATGATAAAATGCACCCACAAAAAAGCGTAACTAAGAATCTAAAGGGAGAATCTAAATGAGTGCAACAAGCAACACAACAAACATAAACTTATCAGCAAATCCGCTACATATTTTAGAGCAGGTTTTATTAGGCAAAGAATTTAGCGCGCAGGAGTTGGTGCGTTTGTATGAATGCGATTTATTTACGCTAGGGGAGGCAGCACACTCTATCCGTGCCAAAAAATACGGCAACAAAGTGTTTTTTAATATGAATCGCCATATAAATCCTACAAATATTTGCGCTGATGTGTGTAAATTTTGCGCCTTTTCTGCGAGCAAAAAAAATCCAAATCCATATCAAATGACCATAGAAGAAGTAGTCGCACAAACGCTAGCTAGCCAATCGCGTGGGGCAAAAGAAGTTCATATCGTATCTGCTCATAGCCCGCATTATTCATATCAATGGTATATGGAGTGTTTTAGCGAAGTAAAAAAAGCCGCCCCTAGTATCCACCTAAAGGCTATGACGGCAGCTGAAGTGGATTTTTTAAGTCGCAAGTTTTCTAAAAACTATCAAGAAGTGCTAGAAGATATGATAAAAGCTGGGGTGGATTCTATGCCCGGTGGCGGGGCTGAAATCTTTGATGAAAGATTGCGCAAAAAACTATGTAGTGGCAAAGTCTCTAGCACGCGTTGGCTAGAGATTCACGCGTATTGGCATTCTCTAGGCAAGATGAGCAATGCCACAATGCTTTTTGGGCATATAGAGGATAGAATCCACCGCATAGATCATATTTTACGACTCAAAAACACCCAATGCGACACGCAAATAGTAGAATCTAAAAATGGTGGTTTCAATGCTTTTATCCCTCTACTTTATCAGCGCGAAAATAATTATCTAAACTTGCCACAAGCACTTAGCGGACAAGAGATTCTAAAGACTTTGGCTATTGCTAGGATTTTGTTGCATAATATCCCGCATATCAAGGCTTATTGGGCGACATTGGGGGCAAATCTAGCCCTTGTCGCGCAAGAATTTGGCGCAGATGATATGGATGGGACGATACAAAATGAAAGCATACAATCCGCCGCAGGCGCAAAATCTAAAAAAGGCATAAGCAAAGAAAATATGATAGCACAAATCAAAGACGCAGGCTTTGTCCCTGTGGAGCGTGATAGCCTTTATAATGAATTGCAAAGCTACTAGGTTTTTTATATTACTAAAATAAGAGGAGTGTTTTTTTGAGCAAAAAAAGACAAAGTGAAAAGCTACGCTAAGTTTTTCACAAGCGGTTATAATATGTTTGATAACAACACTATTTGCGATATTTGGTTATGCTGCGATTCACTACAAGGATTTTGATTTGGTGCTTGGCATAAGTGTTGCTCTTAGTGTGTTGTTGCTTGTTATCGTGCTATGTGTTTTTGGGACATATTTTAAAAAAAATCTTAAAAAATTGGAGAAAATGAAATGATGGGAATCTGCGTAGCAATGCTTGCGTTATTAGGACTTGTTGGTTCTTTGCTTTATATTGTTAGAATTATCAACGAATAGTTTGATAGATATATCCACAAACAATGCGTCCTTATCCGCTTTATTTAGAGATCAGCTTAAAAATAGCAAGGATTTTTGCTTGCCTAATTTTGCATAAAAATCTGCGCGAAAAAGTGCGAAATATCCCTTTTATGCTTGCAAATCGTTTATCAAACCCCAAAAATGCCATAAAAGCAGATATGTTTATTTCGTTAGGGGAAGCCTGCAAACCAGCCTTGCATTTGCGAAATTATGGACTTCGCAAAATGTCTTGCCCGCTTGATTGGATAATGAGCTATGATTTAGATGAGGCGTATCGATGCTTTGAAGTGGAGTTTAGCGATTTTTTTGCTAGTTGCTATGAGGATAAAGGGCAGGATACCAAAAATGGTAAGGAGCGGTGGATAGTATCTGCTAGCAATGCAGGTATGATAAGCATACACGGCTTTCCAAAATCCGCTTCCCTAGAATCGTATTTGCCAATATTTAGAGAAAAAATGCAAAAACGATTTACCAAACTAAAATCTAAAATCTTAGATTGCGCGTGCGTGGCGTTTGTATGCGCTAGAAATGATAGCGTAGAAAATCTAGCTAATGTTGGCAAAAGATTTATCACTCTTTTTGATTTGTGGCACAAAACCTCACAGGCAAATATAGATTTGCAACACGAAAGCGAGCGAGAGAGAGAGAGAGAGAGAGAGAGTAAAATCCGCGTGATGATTATCAATGCACGGCATAATCAAAATCTATCAAAAACGCATTTACAAAAGCAAGTTTATACAATCAGCGAGCGCATTAGCGTGGTGGATTTTGCCTGCGATGATACAAGCATAAATGGCAAAAAATATTTTTTAGGCAATACTTTAGCGTGGCATAGCATAATGTGCCAACTGCGATTAAAATCTTAAATATTTTTGGTTTATGTTATAATCGTTTGCGTTTTTGCTAAAATCTACTAAAATAAACAACTCCCACATACGCTAAAGCAAAATCAAAAAGCCCACTCTAAAGGCACAAAATGGCAGATGAGCAAGAAAAAACCGAAGCCCCCTCCCAGCACAAAATCTCTCGCGCAAAAGAAGAAGGCAATGTCGCTAAAAGCCCAGAAGTTAGCGGTGTTGTGGTTATGCTAGTGGGGCTTGGCGTGCTATTTTTGCTATTTCCTTTTTGGCTAGATAAGATTAAGGGAATCTATGTTTATGCTCTGCATTTTCCAAGTGCGGCAAATGGGGCGGATTTAAGCAAGGCAGATGTGGTAAATATTTTTTGGAATCTAGTGAGTGCTACGGGGATTATGCTTTTGCCTATATTTTTGGTGCTACTTGTGGCAAGTGTTTTGGGCAATGTTGCGCAATTTGGATTTTTGATAAGCATAAAAGCGATTTATCCAAAACTTAGCAAGATAAATCCCATAAATGGCTTTAAGCGTATTTTTTCTTTGCATAATCTTGCAAATGGCGCGCTTATCACGCTAAAAGTGCTTGTGGCATTGGGTGTTGGGGGGATTATTTTATTATTATTTTTACACGAGATAGAGGGGGTATCGCATTTGGGTGCGATAGAGCAGATTCTTTGGTGGCGCAATAAATGCCTTATTTTAATCGGCACTATGATTTTGGTATTTGCAGTGATGGCAGTAGCAGACTACGCACTCAAACGCAGGCAATACATAAAATCCCTAAGAATGAGCAAACAAGAAGTCAAAGATGAGTTTATCCAGCACGAGGGGAATCCAGAAATAAAAGGACGAATCCGACAACTTATGCGCAAAAACGCGATGAATAAAATGATGAGCGCGATTCCCAAAGCTCAAGTAGTCGTTACAAACCCTACGCATTACGCCGTAGCACTTGCTTTTGAGATGAATAAAGACCAAGCTCCACGCGTAGTGGCAAAAGGCATAGACCACCTAGCAATCCGCATAAAAGACATCGCTAGACAAAATGACATAGAAATCATTGAAAATCCACCTTTGGCTAGAAGCCTCTATAAAGACGCCCCGCTAGATAGGGAAATCCCTAATGAATTTTTTAAAGTGGTAGTCTCTGTGCTGCACGAGGTAAATCGCCTCCGCACAATCAAAGGCAAGAAGCCATTATTTTAGGGATTTTTTTGCGTAATATTGCTATTTGGTTGTCGCTAGGATTTTTTTAATAAAAAAGGCGTGGTAATTTATGCTATTTTTTTACCATATTTTAGATAAGGCTCAAGACAACTTAAGCGGTTGATTTCTTATTATTTTTAGTAAGATTTTATACAAATCTTGCTGTTTAATTTGAGTATTATACCTAAATTCTGTTTCTTTCAAATGAAGTAAGAAACTCTCTTTTTTGCTTCACTTAAATTTGCTTAATCTATGTTTTGCATAACACCTTCTGCTTGCAGTTGTAAGCGAAACGAAGCAAAAAATCCACCAATCCATCATATGCTCCAAAGCAATCACTATAAAATTCTGTTTCTCTTATATCGCTTAAATCCCATATTGTAGGTAATAATTCACTAGTAGAGCAACCCTTTGACAACCTGCGTATAAACACAACCATTTCGTTTTAACATACCAAACACGGGTGTTTTCTTTCCTGCTCCTCGCCCTCTTTTGCCTCTTACTCTTTTAGCACCGAAAATCTATATTAAAAGATTGCTTTCATCAATCTCAATTTCGCCTTTGCATTTTTAGATATTTTCACATTCTTTGGCAATTAAGATTCTAATTTGCTTAAAGATTTTGCATAAAGAATTTTGTGAAATGTGGCAAAGTTTTGATATTTTTGAAGCCTCAATATCTAAACAAAAAAGTTTAATAATCTCTCTTGTTTTTGCCTCTGAAATTCTTGAACGAATAATATACTTGTTTTTCATCGTGTGTATCATAACTTAAGACTCCTTTATTTGTTCTTAAGTTATCTTGAGCCTTACAAAATCTAATCAACTTATAAATCGCATATTTTTGCAAATGAGAAATTATGCTTTATGCAAAAGCCTAATTTATCTTGCTTAGCCCTCCTACACATAGCTAGGAGCGTCATTTGCAAAATACACCAAATCGCCCTCCCCGACCATTCCTTTTAGCACATTTTCTAGCTGTGTTTTTTCTCGTAGCTGGACTTTGCGCGTATGGTGCAAATATGAGGCAATCAGCCTAGAGTTTTGCTCCCCTGTAACAATAGCTAAATCAAACACAGAATCTATTGCTTTTGCTAGCTTTATGTTTGATTCCTCATCGCTTTCAATTAGCCCGGGCGTTACAATCACTTTGCGCCCTTTATACTGCGAGCAAAGATAGATTCCCTCCAAAATCCCATTTAGATTGCCATTAAACCCATCATCAATGATTGTCTTACCATTTGAAATAGATAGATTTAATCTATGCTCGATTGGGCTAAGTGATTTTACGAGTTTTTTTAGCGATTCTACGGGGATAGATAGTTCTCTTGCTAGCAAAATCGCAGCAGCGATATTATCCACATTAAACCGCCCTAAAATCTGTGTTTTAAAGCTTACCCACTGCCCATCGATTTCTAACTCAAATTTTGTATGCTCCAAAGTCGCTTCGATATTTTTGACTTTTGGCGGATAGGTTTGCACTACTCGTTTTAGCCTAGAATCTAATTTTGGCAATTCATTTTTTTGATAAACAAATACTTTTCGCAATCGCTCTGATTCTAGCAATTCAAATTTGGTTTTTGCCACTTGCTCTATGGTTTTAAAATACTCAATATGGGCATTGCCTATCTCGCCTATGATTCCATATTGTGGATTTAGCAAATTTGTGATTTGGGCTATATCGCCTTTTTGCCTAGCCCCAGCCTCTGCGACATATATATCTGTGCCAAAGGCTAGATTTTGGTTAATATCCATAACAATACCCTTAAAGGTATTAACACTTCTAGGCGTGGCGTAGGTGTTGTATTGGGATTGTAAGATTTGAAATAGAAAATTTTTGATACTTGTCTTGCCAAAGCTAGCGGTTACCATCACGATTTTTAGCCCGCTCATCATTGAGAGTTTTTCTTTTGCCAAAGCGACAAAATTACGCATAAGCACCGCTTCATACACTTCGCAAATCACAAACGCAAACACAAGCGGCATAAGCCACAATACATATAAATCATCATTATAAAGCGCGAACAATACTTCATTTAACCCAATAAATGCAGCCATAATGATAAAAGAACGCCACACCCTGCGTGTAAAAACCACTCGTTTATCAAGTTTGCTAGCCCAAAAAATGAGCGAAGGCAAATACACCACATACAAATACACATAAAAAATATATTTTTGCCCAAAATAAAAGCACACAAAAAATGCCAAAAGAGGCACGATAAAATACGCAAAATGCCAACTAAATCTATGATGCTTAGTAACTACGCGCCAAAGGCTATAATTATACCATTGAAGCAATGAGATACAATAATAAAATACAGCTAGTGCAAACACCACTCGCGAAATAAAATCTAGCGTATCAAAAATCATTTATTCTCCTATTTAAAGTTATTTTAAAATCACAAAATCTTGTAATCTTGCTCTAAATCCATTTGGTTTTGCATTCTTGCTAGATTTTGCATTGCTTATCGTTTGTGTCAAATCACTCGCATTATCACAACCCAAAAAATCTAAAATCGTTTTTTCTTGCGCTTCCCACGCCTCTATATCTATGTGGTTTATGATTAGATTTTGCACTTCCCCTCTAGCAGGACCACTCCACAGCGCATTTACAAAATCTAGCATTATCTCTTCGCCCCCCTCTTCGCGCTTACACATTGCATAGATTTCCACTTCGCCACTAGCTAGATTCTCCGTGCTACCGACTATGCCAAGAGTATCTGCGCTTGCTTTTGCAAATTTACGATAGCCCACGCCTTGCACCTTTCCTTGTGCGATGATATGCGCGATAATGAAAGGATTTTGAATATCTTGCTGATTCATAAAATTATACACCATTTCAATAAGTTTGGTTTGGATAACGCCTGCTGTGCGCTCCAAAAAAAAATAATGCCCGCCTTTGCAAACAAAAAACTTGCTATTTTTGATAAGACTATGGATTTGCTTGCCATTCTCTAGCGGTGTCGCGCTATCTCTCTCGCCCCAAAAAATGCTCGTTTTTTTTTCACATTTTGCAAAAATCTCTCTAAAATCCTCATTTACAATGTTTTTAAACACCTCATACATTATAGGACTTAGATTTTGCGCATCTTTAGAGCGCAAAAATGGCAAACTAATATGAAGCATTCTCGCTAGCTTTGCAAGGGCGATTTTTGCTTGCACTTTTAGGGGTTTTTTTGTGGGGATTCCAGCTGAGCTTAGCAAGATTAGCTCCTGTGCATCTTGCAGTAAAACAGCGATTTTGCCACCATAGCTATGCCCCACAACGATATGCGGGACAATCTCAAGGGCAACAAAAAAAGCAGATAAGATTTTAGCATAATCATTCGTGTTTAATAGTATTTCATTTGGGCTTTTGCCAAATCCGGGCAAATCCACATAAAAATGATTATATTGCAAAAACACATTTTCAAACGCATTTTGCATTAGCTCCTTGTTGCTCCCCCAGCCGTGCAAAAAAACGATATTTTTAGATTCTGCATTTTGCAAATCCTGTGTTTTTTGCGTATCTGTTTTTGGAGTGATTTTCGCAGGGATTTTTATATAGCTGATACCAAAATCCACTCCATTATACGCCACTTCACGCAATGCCATTTTTTACCTTTTGTTGTTTGTTTGTGTTTGATTTTTGACTACTTGCCCTTTGTCTTGCGGATATGCTCGACATAATTGTAAGTGATAGGGATATGCTTTTTGCGAGGGAGGGCGAGCGAATCTAGCGCATTTTCTAGGCTATCAAAAAGATAATTTGCCATACTTCCGGGGATTGGGTTTATTTCATTTAGATAGATTTCATTATCGATGACAAAAAAATCACAGCGAATGATAGCCCCTGCAAACACACTTCCATAAATAATCTTAAACGCCTCTTGCAAGCGAGATTCTAGCGCAGAATCAATCTGTGCTTTTGCCGCATTTTCCGTCCGAGAAAAATCCAAATATTTATCATTAAAATCTAGCAAATCTTTTTTGCTTGGCTCTTCGACTTGAGAAAACACAAACCCCCCATTTTTTTGATTTTCTCCATTTTTTTCGCTTAAAAATCCCGCGAGATTATACTCTTTCACACCTTTATAAAACGGCTCGATTATCACTTCATTATCTAGCTCAAATGCAGAATCTAGCGCGTATTCTACTTCGCTTTGTTGATTGACTATGGCTATGCCAATAGAGCTACCAAGCCTTGCGGGCTTAATGATAAATGGATATGGATAGGGGATAGATTTTTTGCCATCTAAAATCAAAGGCAATTCATCTTTATGATATTTGCAAAATGGCAGGGTTTTTAGCGTGTTTTTATCTAGTGAATCTACATAGATTTTGGTTAGGGCTTTATTGTAACTTATAGCACTTGCCTCCATTCTAGGACCTACAAATGAGATTTTATAAAAATCTAGCAATCCCGCTAGCGTGCCATCTTCTCCATCTGCTCCGTGTATGAGGTTTATTGCGATTCCTAAATCGCTTATGGGTTTTGCATTGCCTAAAAATCCTTTTTCATAAAATCCACCGATTCCTAAAAACACTTTTTTGCACGATTTATACTCGCCACTGCCAAATGTTTTTGCCTGCATTTTTTCGTGCGGAATCACATAAAAACTATGAGTAGAATCCAAAAAAATAAAATGCCTAATCCGCTCTTTTAGCACCTTTTTTATGCTAATCGCGCTCACAATGCTAATCTCATGCTCAAAACTAACTCCCCCAAAAATAACACTCCAACTCAAAATAAACTCCTTAAATGTTTTTATAAATAGCTAAAATCTAAAAATTCATAACGCATTTTGAACGCATTTTTAGCAAATTTAGCTCAAAATACCTAAATGCGTTGTATAAAATTGTATAAACCTGCATAAAACCTAATAAAGCCTAAAAGTATATCTAATAATTTTTGCTTTTGTCTTAACCACCACATAAAACCGACATAAACGGCTACAAATACTCTAAAAATCTCGCTAAAATTTCTCCCCCCAAATATCTCAAAATCTATTTTCAAGCGCACAAACAAATCTAAAATATTTTTGCAAAAAACGCCGATTTATTTGCATTGCTTTGTTTGATTTAGATTTTGGCTTTGCAAATTTTTGCAAAAATTATCCAAAATCCAAAAAAGTAAAAAGGCAAAATCTAAACAAAATCTAGCCAAAACCTTTGGCATTATTTTTGCTTTTTTGCCTTATAAATCTTAAAGCTAGATTCTCTAATATATGCTTAAAATAGGGCTTTTTAAGGACATAAAATGCGTATTACATTTGGCACAAAATATAATCAAATGATGGGCGACCAAGGACATTTGCAACGAAAATTAAACGACAAAAATGCCCAAATCGCCTCAGGACTAAAAATCCAATACGGATACCAAGATGCAAGTGTCTATAACCAAAATCTAAAATTTGAAAAAGAAGTCAATAATCTAGCACAAGGCGTGGATTTAGCCCAGCACGCCCGCACTGCCACGCTAAATACCGATAAAACCCTCTCAGACTTATCAGAGACAATGGTGCAGTTTAAAACCAAGCTAATCCACGCTGCAAATGATATTCACAACACCGCTTCAAGAGAGGCTTTGGCAAATGACTTAGAAAGCCTAAAAAATCACTTTTTGCGACTTGCAAACACTTCTATCGGTGGGAAATTTATCTTTGGAGGAAGTAGGACTGATAGACCGCCTTTTGATGCGCAGGGAAATTATTATGGCAATGATGAAAAACTAAGCGTGCTAGTAAGCGCGGATAACCTTGTGCCTTTTAATATCACAGGAAGCGAGCTTTTTTATGGGAGGGATTCTGACAAACACAAAATCATCACTACAAACATAAGAATGCTAAATCAATCCAAACTAAACCCCGCAATGATGGATAGTCAAAATCGCAAAAACATAAGCGAGGAAGTCTATATCACGGCAAATGACACTTTGCGTGATTTAATCGGCGATAATGACACGGACCCAAGCAATGATGCACAAGAGATTTTTTATATGCGTGGTGTGCGCTCTGATGGCTCGGTGTTTAAGGCAAAATTTGCGCTTGATAAGGCTTACTCAAACGATGAGAGAGCCACTAGAGTGCAAGATTTACTCGATAGAATCGGCAAAGAATTTGGCAATAGCGCAATCAATAAAGTCGTAGAAGTAAGCATAAATCAATGGGGGCAAATCGAAATCAAAGACTTAGAGCCGGGAAAATCTAGCATAGATTTTCATCTAATCTCTAGCGATGTCGATGTGGATAATGTCGATGAACTAGCCGATATGGGCGCACGCGTAACCAAGTATATCCAAAGCGATTTTATCACAGAGAGGGCGCATTCACATATTAGCGGCGTTACTAGCAATGCAGATTTTCGATTTACCACGCTTCCTACGGCATTTATCACCAAAGACAACAAAGCCGCAGAAGCCACCACAAAGCTAGAGGATATTTTCCCTCCCACTGTTAGCTCCCTACTCATCAGTGGCACTCGCCCAAACAATCAAGACGGCACAATCAATAATGATGAGGAAAATCCGCTAGAGCCATTGCAGTTTAATATCGCAGGCGCGACTTCAGCGGATTTAGCCCGCGCTATCAAAAAACACTTTGGAGGGGATATAGATGTGGGAATCTCTAAGGGGCGATTGTATGTGGTGGATAATAATGTGCGCAATAAATCTAGCGATTTTAAAGACCCGCCTTTTGATGGCGAGCACGGATTTTCTATTTCGCTTACCACGCTTGGTGCAAATGGCGAGGAAGTCAATGGAATCGCTAGCGATTTTGCAAGCGAATATGATAGGACATTTTTTAAAGTCGAGGGCTCAAAGCTAACTTCTAGCGTGCCACAAATCCTAGCAGGCGTAGGAGGCTATGCCAACGCAGATACAAGGCTATCGCAAGTAAGTGGTGCGAGCATAGAGGGGCAAAGCTATGTGATGAAACTAAATGACATAAATGGCGTGATGATAGAAGCTAGAGTGGTATTTGACCCTGCGGGGGCGTATATGCTACTGCCTAGCCACACAAGCGGTAGGGATTATACGATTCCGCTTTTTGATGATGAGGCAGATGGCATAGTGGTAAGCAAGGCAGATGATGTTACTTATAGACAGCTAATGGATGCGATGAGTATCGCACTAATTTATTCTAACTTAGATGAGGCTTCACTGCGAGCCATAGAGCCACCAAGAGGTGGCGTAGTAGAGGACACAAAAGACGCCTACACCGAGCTACTAGAGAGGGCAAAAAATATGGTAGAGCTAAAAATGACACCTGATGGCAAAATCCAAATCCAAGACAAACTCCGCTCTATCACGCGAATGAATATGTCATTTTATGATTCTAGTAGCAATGATTTTAGCGAGGACAAAATCTATCGCGATGTGGATTCTATCCGTCTAAATGCCAACAACGCCCTAACTATTGATTCCCCTGAAGTAAATTATTTTAAAGAAATCGATGAAATCATAGACGCCGTGCGCAAGGGAATCTACCGCGCAGGTGCAAAAGACACTTACAATAAAGATTTGCGAAATAAAGGCATACAAAACGCCATAGAATCCTTTGATCACCTAAGCGAACATATCGAAAAACTAATCGCGCTAAATGGCTCGCGTGGCAGGACATTTGATAATGTAATCCACCGACACGAAGTGCTAAAAACCCAAATCGAAGGGCTAAAAGGACAAAATATCGGCACTGACATTGCAGAAACTTACAATAAATTTAGCAACCTTACCACAAATCTAAGCGCAGTTATGAACTCTACAAGTCGCATAAATCAAATGTCGCTTGTAAATTATCTATAAAATCTAATTTTCGCGCTTTTTAGTTTTTTTTGCTTGCGCTTTTTTTGGGCTTTTTTCATAGATTTTAGATTTTATAGTTTTTAGATTTTGCGTGCAAAATCTAAAAACCACCATAAAACCTCCACCAAAATCTAGCCCCAAAATCCACCATTAAAAACATTGCAAAAACTGCCTAATATTTGTAAAAATCATCAATCAAAAAGCGCGAAATACCGCAAAAAAAGCAAAAAAAAGCGCGATTACCCCCCAAACCCGCTACTTTTGCTCGGTGTGCCACCTTTTGCCCCTCCTTGAGAGTTGCCAAAAAATCCTCCCTTTGCATTGCTTGGCGTGCCTCCTCTTGCCCCGCTTGTCGCACCTGCGTTGTTAAAACTATTTGCACTTCGTTGATATGCTTGCGGAGATTTATAGTTGCGCTGTTTATTTTGCTGATAGTTTGGATTGTTAAATAATTTATTGCCGATATAGCTACCTAGCATAGCACCCGCAGCACTTGCCAAAATCGCACCTCCTAGCCCTAGCCCACCGCTCTCGCTCCCTCCGCTCGCAGTAAGCGCGCTTGTGCCGTTGTCGATTTTTTGCTCCTCTTCTTTTAGTAACTTTTGGATTTCCTCATCACTTAGCACGCGTTCATTCCCCGAAGTGTCGCGCACGACAATGTGGGTTTTGCCACTTGGATATTCCTCTAGCACTTTGTAGCTACCATCTGCTTGCTGTTCTAGTAGGACAAATGCGCCCTGTTTTATCGCTTGACTTGCTTGTGGATTTTGCTCATTTGTAGCATTCATATCACAGCCCGCAAAAACCCCCACCACAAGCGCGCTCACGCCACCTATCATCGCAAAATCTGAAACTTTACGCAAATATTTTTTACTCATCATTACTCCTTTGATGAATGGATTTTATTATTTTAGAGGCTCATAGATAAAAGGGACAGCTTCTATAAGCCCAGAATTGGCTAATTTTTTGGTGATGTCAGCGACTTTAAAAGTGTATGTTGCTGCTTGTGAAGTGGCTTTATGGGTGGTGGCATAAACACTTCTTAGCAAAGAGATTTGCTCTTTTGGGGTTTTTGCAGATTTGATTTTTGAGATGATTTCGGCGGATTTTTGCAGCGAATCTTGTCCCAAAAATCCAACAAGCACCATTACTACACTACCTTTTGAGAGTTTGGATTCTATTTGGGATAGCTCTTGTTGGCAATGAGCGCACATAGGATCTGATACGATATAAGTAGTTTTGTTGCTAGCTCCTTGAATCCTAATAGCGTAATCTTGCGGGATAGAAGCAAAAAGTTTATCAAGTGTGGCTGCGTTTTGTAGTTTGAAATTATAAGAATTTACCTTCTCTAGCGTGCTAGCCACGAGCTTTGCATCTCCTCTATCGCCCAAAAACGCGCTAGGTGCTATCATAGATTTTTGCTTCTCATCAGTGATGATTACGCTTTGATAGCCATTTTTGGTGTCTTTTACTACTAGCAAAAACTGCTTGGTGGCTTTTAATGGCTCAAAAGATATTGCTTCAAATTTCGCTCCTGTTTGCTCTTGGAGGGCTTTTATGGTGTCCTCTTTGACGCCAGCACTAAGTGGCGTAGCGCACAAAACACATAAAAAGATTTTGGAAATTTTTGTCATTTGGACTCCTTTAAAAAAATAATGCAACATATTGCCACAAAAAATCTAACGATTTTCTAAAAAACTGCGCTTTGCTTGTTTTTACTTACAATCGTAAAAAACCATTCTCCTAGCCAACTTGCGCTAATGGAGGGGAATTTTTATCGTCATTGCGAAAATTTGCGTTTTTGCCAAAAGTTACAAATTCGTGGCAATCTATCGTTATAAAATGTCAAAAATACATTTTGACAAAATCTAATAAATAAATTGACACGCGGATTTGTAACTTATCAAAATCCGCTCGCAAAATCCGCGTGGCAATAAAAAAAAACTACTCACTTCAATCATTAGCAACAAAAATCCAAACTTTGTTTATTTGAAATTCTTATTTGACTCTTTTTGTGGGCTGTTTTTTGGGGGGTTGGCTTGACTTTTTGGTGTGGTTTTTTGTCGCGCTAGGCTTTTTAGATTTATCTAAAGCATTCTTTTTAGTAGCACTATTTTTGCTAGAATGCTTGCTAGATTCATCGATTGCTTCTTTATCCACAGAGAGTTTTTTTAGGTATTTTTCATCTTCTGCGGGTTGCAACTTTTTCTTATCTTTTTTGCGTTTTTTGCCTATGTCGGTATTTTTTGATAGTCCATAGATATGGTTTATCGCGCCGATTAGCTCTTTTGCGACATTGTTGATGAAAGAGAGGTCATTTAGCAGTGAAGTCCCATCTGCTGCGTTTATCGCCTTTTTTGCGATTAGGGATTCGACAATGTCAAACGCCTCTCTATCTTGCATTTTAAAAAACTTCTTTTGCTCTTTTAGAAGTTTTTTCATATCTTTTCTATCCTCTTTGGGAGCTTTTTTGATATATTCTATCATACGAAGCAGTTTTCCCAAATCAAGTCGCATATCATCATATTCCTTTTTTAGCGCGACATTGCTACCTGTGGAATGTTTGCGCATATTTCGCTCAAGCAATCCCACATTTTTGGTGGCTTCAGCGATTTTGCGCGAGGCGATTTGTATAGCGACAACGCGCTCAATATGGTCTTTATTTGTCGTAAAAACCTGCAACTTTGTCGAAAAATCCATAATCGCATTAAACAAACTTTTTATCTGCGTGTTGTATAGCTCGCTTACATTTATGTCCTCTTTTAACAAGTCTTTTTTCTTTATGAGGCTAGAAAATGCCGCCGTAGAAGAAATATCCTGCCTATGAAATCCAATCGCACGCGAGATAATCATATAGGCGTTATCATAAAGGTGTTTTACTTCGTTATTAAGCGCACCCATCGCAGTGTCTGGGTAGGATAGCAAAATCTCGCTGATAAAAAGCGGAGTCGATATGGTTTGGGTTTTTGTATTGCTTTTTAGCAGTTTGGTAAGCAATTTTGCCATAGCAGGGATAAAGCCGATTAAAAGCACCACGCCAAATAGATTAAATAGCGTGTGAAAAATGGCTAATCTAAGCAAGTAAGAATTGCCCTCTTCTAGGGTCTTAGCAAAGCCCATAGCATCGCCTAAAAAGTCATTTAGATGTTGAAATTGAAAGAAAAATACCGCTACAATTAGCACGGTGGTGAAATTAAACATACAATTTGCTAATGCTAATCTTCTCCCATCGACATTCGCACTTAGAGAGGCTACAAGCGCGGTTACAACCCCTCCCACACTCGTGCCTAGTGTCGCACTTAGCGCACCTGTGTAGCTGATTTGCTGCTCTAAAAATGCTGTGATGATAATGGCTAGAGTGGCGTGAGAGCTTTGGATAATCGAGGTGATAAGCGCACCTAAAAGCAAAAATCCAAACACTTCTGCATAGCCATCAAGCGTGTATTTAGACAAATCCATAACCCCGTGAAAGCTCTCAAACCCAGCCTTAATATAAAACACGCCCAAAAAGAAAAATCCAAGCCCAGCAAGCACTTTTCCTATGCCTTTGTAAGTCTTAGAGGCTTGAAAATTAAACAAAAGTCCGCCCACAATAAGAGGCAGGGCTAGCGCAGAAATATTGATAGAAGAAGCACCTACGATTAGCCACGAGCCAGCGGTGTTTCCTAAATTTGCCCCAAACATAACCCCAATGCCCTGTGTAAGCCCGATAAGCGAAGCACTCACAAACGAAATCGCAAGCACAGATACGAGGCTAGAGCTTTGCATAATAGTCGTAGCAACTGTGCCAAAAATAATGCTTTTTACGGCATTGTTTGTGTATTTTGCTAGCACGCGCTCCAAAAATCCACCAGAAAAAGCGCGAAAACCCTCTCCCAAAAAAAGCATACCAAATAGCAAAATCGCCACGCCCGCACAAAGTTTGCCCACCTGCTCATTTACTGCCAAAGCATATATCACAAGTATCACAATCACTGCAAAATAATACTGCTTTATCACCCCTTGAAATCGTGCCAACATTTTCTTTTTCTCCTTTCTTTTTACCGCTATTATTGTCGCGCTTTTTTGCTTTGATTTTGTCGGAAAATCCGCTAGATTTATGCGCTAGATTTTACAAATACTTTGCATTATATCGACTTTTGTATAAAGTATTTCTAATAAAATATAACAAAAACTAGATATTTTGCAAAAGCATTTTTTGACATATATGGACATAAAATTTTAGATTTTGGATTGAAAAAATATGTGCTAAGTTTATGGGCTAGATTTTGTAAAGATTCTAAAATCTAGCCCATATTTTCGTTTATTTTGCAAATGATTTTTAGATTATTCTTTTTTAGATTGTTTTTTTGGTGATTTTGCTAAAAATATAGATTTTGTGGATATTTTGCGAGGTTTTTACTAAGATTTTATTTTTAGATTTTGCACTCAAAAACAAAAAAAAAAAAACGGCAAAAAGTAACATAATATTACTATTTTTAGCTTTTGTTTAGATATACTAAAAGCGCATTTGATTTGATATATTCAATCATTTTTCATTACCTTGCTTGCATTTATTATTAAAATGCAGTTTTTGGATTCTAGCTTTGTTATTTGAAAATATGGTTGATTTGATTCAAATGCAAAAATTTATCCTTAAAAAGGAGTTTGTATGGAGTTCCTAGAGTATCTCTTGGCATTCATAGCGGTTTTGCTGATTTGGTTTAAACCGCAAAAAGAACGATTGGCGTTTGGCATCATCGCTGGGGTGATTGCCTTTGATGTGGTATTGTGGCTTGTGGCGTCTGCGGCGTCTTGGGTCCCAGGTATTACGCTGTAAGTAGGAGGCTGTTATGAAAGAGTTATTTGATAAACTTCTCACAGAGAAAAATTTCAATATCGTAATGGCAACCGCTGTGCTCCTTATTTTGGTAGTCCCTGTGGGTATGGCAAACCTCTACTTAGGCTTTGTCAAAGGAGAATCTCCTTGCTTGCTCTGCGGGCACGAGCGATTTGGTATGATTATCGTTGGGATTTTAGGGCTATTTATGGTGCGCTATGGCGTGAAAATCAAGTATATGGTAGCGGTGTTCCTCACAGGCTTTTGGTTTTTGTTTGAGGGCTTGCGACATATCGGTAACCACGCAGGACGCGATATAGGACAGGGCTTTGGCGAGGCTATGTTTGGCTTGCATACTTACACTTGGGCGTTTGTGGTGTATTGGGTAGTGATTTTGGCTATGGCTGTGATGATGCTCTTTATCCGCAAAGACAACGCACTTGGCAAAGAGCTTCTAGATTCTGAAATTAAGATTAAAGAATTTAGCCAATATGGCAAAGCAGTGTATGCGCTTTCTGTGTTTATCGTATTTACTAATGTCGTGCAGTTTTTTATCACTAATGGACCACCTCCATTTGGCGGACGGGGCGCACCTGCAGCTACTCGATTTACTTGGGATATTGGTTTAGCTTCTAAGTTTTGGGACCCTGTGCATTGGCACGAGAATTTCCGCCCGGGCAAGCTAAGCCTACTTGGTGGCAATCAAGGACCTAAGCCGTGGATTCCGGGAGCAAACGAAAATGAGGACTCAAACTATCCGTTTGATAGCAATCCTGCTAACTCGCCGATTCTTAGTCAAAATCAAACACCACTTTCTGTGGTAGGCACAAAAGAGATTGGCATAATCCCTGAAAACTTCGCAGGCAAAAAAGGCTATGTCGGTGGTTTGGCGTATGATAAGAAAAACAACGAATTTGCCGTTGTCGGCACAGGTGGCTCTGTGTATTTCACTGATGATAATTTCAGCGAGTATAAAGAGTTTGCCGCTATCGACCAGCCAAACGGCACAGATGTTCCTATCACCGTTGATGCGACATTTTATGCACCGGGCAAACTCGTAGCCACTGCGTATAACAAAGCGATTTGGGGCGTAGAGCGCGTGGAAAGCCTAGATGAGACAGATAAGCTAATCCAATGGGAGTTTTTGCCTCGCGTAGAGGGGAATTTGCTTCCAGCGTTTGGTAAGAAAAATGAATTGCTCTACAAAAATACCAAAGGCGCGAGAATCAACATTGGCACAACAAGAGCGAAGAAAAACTATATCTTAAGCCTTGCTAAAGACCCAGATTCTCGATATGCGTATATGGTGACAGTGGCTGCCAAAAAAGCTCCAAATGTTGTGTTGCTAAAATATGACACCAAAGACAACACAATCAGCGAGGAGACAATTTTGGAATTTGGTAAAGGCTTAGAGCTAAAAGAGGGTGCGAAAGTGAGCAACTTCTACATTACAGGTGCAGACATTGTAAATGGCAAAATGCTTGCCGTGTCTAAAAACTACAATGCACTGCTTGTAATCGACCTCGCTAGCAAGAGCATTACCGATGCTTATACACTCCCAAGCGTGGGTGATATAGGCGACATAGCTATCAAAGGCGATGAGCTCTACCTCCTCACACGCGAGGGCGGAGCAGACAAAGTCGCTGTGGTGCGAAACCCTCTCAAATAGATTTATTTGGGATTTTGTAGTCTCTCATAATGCAACCTTTGCAAAAATATAACGCTAGATTTTGCTAGGCTAAAATCTAAATTTATTAGAATCAGCTTTTGTGAATTTTATGCGTTTCGCGCTTTTGTTTGAATAAAAATAAAAGCGCGGATTTTGCATTGGTTGCTTTTTTTATCATAAATGGATTTTGTAAAAAAAATCCATTTATGATAATCTAGCCATTATTCTTATATCTATCAAAATATTCTACAAAAGACAACTTCACATAGCCATTTTTCTAATCTTTGTAAGCTATAATACGACTTCGCATAAAAATATAAAATCCACAAAATCATAAGAATCAAATCATCAAAAACAAGTAAAAATCACAAAATCTAAACATTACAAAAACAAAAATCAACAAACAACGCATTATAAAAAAACCAAAAAAATAACAAAATCCACCAAAAACTAAAATCTAGGAGAATCTATGAATATCCACATAAAACACACTGATACCAAAATCATAAATACGCTTTGCAAAGTCTCTACTTCGCTATTTCAAAATGGAGTGTTTGGGATTTTTTATGGGAGTATTTCTGCTAGGCTTAGCAAGGAAAATTTCCTCATAAACCGCAAAGATGCCCTGCTAGATTCTATGGATTTGGATTCGTTTATGCTTTTGCACGACAAAGAGGACTACCGCTGGAAAGAAGCAAGCCTAGATAGCTATATTCACGCAAGCATTTATCGCAATTTTTTAGACGCACAATTTGTGATTTGCGCTTATGCGCCATTTGCCATTGCGTATTCACTCAAGCGAAGTTCGCTTGTGCCAAATGATTATCTAGGCTATAAAGTGCTAGGCAAACAATGCGCGATTTTAGATAGCAAGGATTATGACACATTTTATGAGAGGGCGGATGCGGACATTATCCGCTATTTTAAAACTAACAAAAGCAATTTTGTGATTGTTAAGGGGATTGGGATTTATGCCTATGGGCGAGATATAGGAGCAGTTGCAAAGCTAGTTGCCACTGCAGAGCATAGTTGCAAAATCGCCACTTTTAGCGAGGGCATAAAAGAGCTATACACTGATGAATCACAATTTGAAGTTTGATTTTGCGATAAATTTAAGATTAGATTTTGCATTAGATTTTGTGCTATTGATTTTGCGCTGTGTTTAGCACAAAAATAGGGCATTTTTGCGCTATATGTGCTATAATCGCTACTTTTGTTTGCAAACTGCTATTTTGACTTACTTTAATTTTTAAGGGGACAATATGACTCGCCCGATACCATTACCATTAGAAGAGCAAATCATTTTGCAGGGCAACGCGACAGATAGATTTTCTCGCTCTAAGATTTTGTTTGGACAATATTATGAAAAAATCATAAATTCTCGCGTGTTGCTACTTGGCACAGGCGGTGTGGGGGGTTTTGTCCTAGATGCGCTATATCGCACAGGGCTAAAACATATCACCATCGTAGATAAAGACTGCTTTGATATAAGCAACCAAAATCGACAAATCGGCTCTGAGCGCGTAGGAGAGCCAAAAGTGAGGGTTTTGGAGCAAATGTATGAGGGCGTAAAAGGCATACAAGAAACGCTCGATGAAAACCTCATCGAAGTGCTAGGACTAAATCAACAAATTATCGATTATGATTATGTAGTCGATGCGATTGATGATATAGATGCTAAAATCTTGCTTGCTAAAGCGTGCGAAAAAATGCCCTATGGGCGATACATATCCTCTATGGGTAGTGGCAAAAGGATAAATCCGCTAAATATTCGCGTAGGCAATATTTGGGCTACTCACGGGGATAAATTTGCTAGAAAATTTCGTTTGCTTCTAAAAAAAGCTGATTTTAATGGGAATTTCAAAGTCGTCTTTAGTATCGAGCACGCAAATTGCAACTTGCTAGGAAGTTTTGAGGGGGTAACGGCTAGTTTTGGATTGCAAATTGCAAGTGAGATTATCCAAGACATCATCATAAGGGAGAATCGATGTGTATTACAACAACAGCCACAACAAGCACAAACAGACATTTAAGCAATGATATGGATTTTGATATGCTAGCTAATCTAGGCTTTTTAGATAGTATTTGCAGTCGCAACACTGCGCAAAATCTACAATACGCAAAAGCGCAATCTATAAAAGCAAAGGCAGGCTTTGATGATGAAGAAGAGGGAGGAGAGTGGAGCGATGAGGAGCAGTGGGGGGAAGAGGATTTTGATGATGAAATGGGCGGATATGAGCAATATGATGATGATGACTATCAAAACCCTGATAGCGAATACGAGGAATAATCTATGCAAAAATCCCCGCAAAATCCTAGCCAAAAAGTCCTAGTAAGCGCGATTCAGCATAGCTTCAAAGGTAGCTATAAAGCCACGCAAGATTTTCTAGCACAAGAGATTTGCAAAATCGCTAAAAACTCCAAAACAGATTCTAGCAAATGCTACTCACACCAAAAGATTCCACATATTATCGCTTTGCAAGAGTTGCATTCAAATCATTATTTTTGTCAAAGTGAAAATGTGGATATATTTGATTTGGCAGAATCTTTTGATGATGAAGTGGCTTTTTTTAGCGCACTTGCTAAGCAAAATGAAGTCATTATCATCACTTCACTGTTTGAAAAACGCGCAAAAGGGCTATACCACAACACTGCTGTGGTATTTGAAAAAGATGGGCAAATCGCAGGCAAATATCGCAAAATGCACATACCCGATGACCCTAGTTTTTATGAAAAATTTTACTTTACACAGGGGGATTTGGGATTTGAACCTATCGATACGAGTGCGGGCAGGCTAGCCGTGCTAGTGTGCTGGGACCAGTGGTATCCCGAAGCTGCGCGCATAATGGCACTAAAGGGTGCGGATATGCTTTTTTATCCCACTGCGATTGGATATACCCCTAGTGATAGCGCAGACGAAAAGGATAGGCAACTAGGGGCGTGGCAAACGATACAAAGAGCGCATAGCGTAGCAAACGCCCTACCGACAATCGCCATAAATCGCGTAGGATTTGAGCCTGATACAAGCGGTGTGGGCGAAGGGATAGAGTTTTGGGGGCATAGCTTTATAAGCGGTGCGCAAGGCGAGATATTAGCTAGCTTAAATGACAAAGAGGGGATTTTAGAATGCGAGATAGATTTAGCTCGCACTCAAAATGTCCGTAGAATCTGGCCTTTTTTGCGTGATAGGCGAATCGATGCGTATAAGCCGATTTTGAAGCGATTTTGTGATTAAAAGATTTTGGGTAGTTAAAAGTTTTTAGCGATTAAATTTGCCAAAATCTTTATAGATTTTACTTGCCTAAATGGTGTTAGATTCTAATTTTTGGCTTTTTTTTATTTAGATTCTAGTTTTTGACTTTTTGCGAGCGTGAAATTCAGAGTAAAATTCAAGGCAAAATGCTAAGTTTAGATTCTAATATTTTTTTAGATTTTAAGATTTTGCATTTTAAAACAGCAAAACACAAAAAACGCTAAACACATATTTTCAAAACTTCTAAAACTTATATCCCACCTGCACCCAAAATTGCCTGCCGACTTCATAAGCGATTGTTGGGCGATATGAGCCACCTGTATAGTTTGCTGTTGCAATGGTAGGATTTTTAGAATCTAGCACATTATAAATATCCACATTCATATATAGCGTGTTTGTTTTATACACACTTACTTCAAATCCTAGACGCATATCCCAACTAAAAGCCCCTCTTAGCGTTTGTGCGCCATATTGTGCATAGTCTTTATATTGAGGCTTATATTGTTCTTTGACTGCGCCTGTGGCAGATGGCGTCCTGCCTGCTTGAGATATAAGTGCCATTGCATCATAGCTAGCGCGGTAGCGAAAAAAGTTGTTTAATAGCCACTTAAATTTGCCAATGTTAAAAGTATGTGTAGTGTTTAGCCTCAAAGTATATGGGCGCAAAAAGTTTGTAGCAGGTCGCTGACTCCAATGGATTAGCTCGCCCCTCCATACGATTAGCTCATCATCGATTTCACCCTGTGTCGCGCTACTTGCATAGTCGTTAAAATTGCGCTTCACATCAGTCCAATCAAAAGCAAACATAAAAAAATGTTGGATTCCAAATGCGTTGATAAGCACACGATTTTCAATAAGTAGCGTGATGATATGACTCCACGATTTGCCCTCATTGCTATAAGTGTAATAAGTGCTTGCATAGTTACTATCAGGTTTTAGCCCTACATAATCACTTCGCACATAGCGAATATCATCTTTGCTAGCGCGGTAGATGTATTTCGCGCTAACACTCCAAGATTTTATGCCTTGTGCGACTCCTATCATTAGCTCATCGACATAAGGCACACGCAATGTTTGAAATTTCGTAGAATTTGCAGTAGGACTTATGCAGTTGGTATCCTCACCCTCCACTTCTACGCCATTTTTTATGTGATAATAAATCCATGTTGTTGCGTTTTTGCCTGTTAATGGGTCGATAAATGTTTTTTGCTCACGCTTACTATATGGCGTGCATACTCGCCCTTGAGATTCTATCTCTTCCCAGCTTTGATTAGGACTATCGCGGTAGATATTTACTCTTAGGGCATTTCTACCATCGGCTAAATAGTAGGCATAGAGATTTTGCCCATAATAGCGATTTGCCCCCGCAGTGATTTGCGTGGGATAATCCTCCCCTCTATGCCACTCATTCCACGGGGCTTCATAATTAAGACTTAATCGTGGCGCAATCGTAAATTTCCCCATATATGTATCATAATCAAATCGCGTCCCTATACGCGTATTTATCACACCAGCCTTTGATAATGGGATATTTATACTATCTTGCAAAAAAAATCCAAGCATTGCATTATGTAGCTTGATAGGCTCATTATCCCTAAAGCGCGTAATGTTATTAAAAAATTGCCCATTTTTCCACACAAGCATTTTTTTGCCATTAAAATCGCGTATGTCAAAGTTGCTAGAATCTTTTGTATAGTCATAGCTCTCAAATCCGCGCGTATCATAAGCCTCCGCTATATCGCACCATTGCCCGCTTGGATCTTTTGCTAGACAGGCGGTTTTTTGCGACTCAGTCATATAAGTGCTTGTTTTTACCGCAGAATCATAATGCTTAGAAAAATAAAAATCTGCATATTGGTAGCCTAGCTCTAGCCCCGCTTGCAAAGCGTGCGTGCTAATGCCTACTTCAAACGGGCGAAAATCTTGCAAAATTTTGTTGCTAAGTGTGTGCTGGGTAGATTCACTAGGTGCGTAGCCACCACTTCTAACCCAAGTCGCCCAATTACTCCACGCCCTAGAGCTACTTGCCTGCCAATACTTAGTCGCGCTAAAATTTGTATCCACAGAATTTTCTAAAAATTGATAACTTGTAGTGTTTGTTAGTGAGCCTAGCGCATTTTCCCACGAAGTTTTTAAAGCCACATTATGCCCCCCAGAATCAAAGCTATAAAAATCATTGACCGTGCCTACGATAAACCGATAATCATATTGTGGCGCGTAAGTATAGCTTAGCTCTAAGCGGACATTCTCGCTTGGGTCATAGTAGGCTTTGATAAAGTAGTTATAGATTTGGCGTTTTTGCTCCTGCCTAGCACTGCTAGAATCTTTTGGATCAATGGGCGTAGCTTGAGAGTTGCCACTAGAGCTTGCATAGCTATCATCGCTCCTGCGAAGCGGGATAAAGCTAAGCGTGCTAGCAAAGCTAGCGATAATGCCAAATTTGTCATTAACCTTAGATTCTGCGTTTGCGCGGATTAGGTGTTTGGTAAAATTTGGCTGATTTGTATCGCTATATGAGCTAAGAAATGCCGACATATCCGCTTCGCCATAAAGATGATAATGCGTAAGGCTAAAGGCTTTTGGATTAGCGTTGCCCTGTGTGAATTGATAGCTTACATTTGCGCCGTATTTTTTGCTAGGACGCCGTGTGTTTGCCTCCACTACACCGCCCATAAATCCTCCATAGCTTGCACCTATATTAGAATCAAGCACGGTGATTGATTCTAAAAGGCTAATATCCACTGCTAAACCCTGACTTCTGCCCGGTGCATTGCCTATCCAGCTTCCTGTGCCTGCGGGATCAAGATGATTATTCATTCCTACGCCATCAAGGGTAAAGAGATTTTGATAATGCAACCCTCCGCTAATGCTGATTCTCGCAGGGTCGATTTCCCCGGGTGTCGTGGATTTTAGCTGTGAGTTATCAAACTGCACATTTGGGAGAGTTCTAAGAATCGAGCCAATGTCGCCATTTCCACTAGGATTTGATTCTAGCATAGTTTGATTGATTTTGCCTGCACTGCTTTGATATGTTTGCAATCCTTTGTCGTGCGGGTCGCTAAAGCCCTTTGCAACTATCTTGCCTAAATCCCTAGATTCTAACTCATCAAAAAAATCTTTTTTAGTTTTTGCCTGCTCACTAGAGTCTTGTATCTGTGCTTGTGTCAAACCGCACAATGCTAGAAATATACTAGCACTGCTTGCTAAGATTTTGCTTAAAATATTGCACGATGACAAAATATTTGCTCCTTGTTATAATCCATTTTATGTTTTT
>NZ_JBSIUV010000033.1:0-25515 GCF_053654515.1 Helicobacter sp. T3_23-1059
TATGCCGAGAGTGAGGGTAGAACGGCGTTTGTTTTAGTCGCTTGTTAAATTCTCTTATGCTAAAATACGCATTTGTGTCAATACTCCCTATATTAGGTTTTAGTCGCTTGTTAAATTCTCTTATGCTAAAATATCGCTTGCGTGCTTTGGCTTATTGTTCCTGTTTTAGTCGCTTGTTAAATTCTCTTATGCTAAAATCTAAGCTCTGCGCACTCGCTAGCTATATCTGTTTTAGTCGCTTGTTAAATTCTCTTATGCTAAAATACCGTCTGTGTCCTGCGGATAATTACCTATGTTTTAGTCGCTTGTTAAATTCTCTTATGCTAAAATAAAAAAGCGACTTGGAGCAAAGCGGTTATAGTTTTAGTCGCTTGTTAAATTCTCTTATGCTAAAATACCGAGCAAAAATTTGGCAATGAAAACACCGTTTTAGTCGCTTGTTAAATTCTCTTATGCTAAAATGTTTTCAATGGTGCAAACACTAGCGAGGTGGTTTTAGTCGCTTGTTAAATTCTCTTATGCTAAAATACAAGCCCAAAATTAACAGGTCGCACATTAGTTTTAGTCGCTTGTTAAATTCTCTTATGCTAAAATAGGCTACGAGAAAATATCGAATTTAAGGGCGTTGTAGAGGATTTGACATATCTAAATATCCATAAATGCGATATTTGTAGCATAAGAGAGATTAGCAAGCGACTAAAACAAGGGAGTTTCTAGGTTCTCCCGCAGGGTTACAATCCCTAACAAAAACCTAGATTTTCTTTTTTTTACTTCTTTTTTGATTCGTTTTTCTTGTGATTTTACTTCTTTTGTCTCTTGTTTTATCGTAGTTGTTTTTTTTTTTTGTATTATGCGTGCTTAGGTGGAATAGTTTTTGATATGCCAAAAAATAATGCAAAAAGGGGATAAAATGTCGCAAATACAATCTTTCAGTGATTCTAACGCAAAATCAAGTAGCGCGCAATCCACGCAAAATAATTTAAAAGTGCTAGGCTTTGATATAGGCATAGCAAGTATCGGCTGGGCTTATGTCGAGGGTGGGGAGCTAAAAGACTGCGGGGTGAGAATCTTCACAAAAGCAGAAAATCCAAAAGATGGCAGCTCACTAGCCCTGCCACGCAGAGAAGCACGAGGAGCGCGCAGGCGACTAGCACGGCGCAAAGGTAGATTATACGCGCTAAAAGATTTAATCTGCAAAGAATTTGGGCTAAATCTAGGCGACTTTCTAGCAAGCGCAGGGGAATTACCACGCGCATACTATACAGACAAATCCACCAAAAGTCCCTACGAGCTACGCACAGAAGCACTAAAACGCAAACTCACAAGCACAGAATTTGCCCGCGTGATTTTACACATTGCCAAACACAGAGGCTATGGCAACAAACACGCCAAAGAATCAAGCGATGAAAAAGATAAGAAAAAGAAAAGCGAGCAAGATGGCATAAAAGGTGGCATAGCCAAAAATAAAGGTTATAAAGAAAACTACGAAACCATAGGCGCGTATCTTTATAAGGAATTTTATGGCAAAGCAAGAAGCGCAGAGCAGATTCAAGCAAAAATAGAGGCTTTAAAGGCAGATTATAAGAAAGAGAAAATAAAGCCAGAAAAATGGGACAAAAATAAATTAGAAAAACAAAGTCCAAATCAACAAAATAATGTTCGCAATAAACTTAAAAATTACGAGCGGTGCTTAAAACAAGATTGGCTAAAAGAGGAATTAGAGATTATTTTTGCAAAGCAACGCGAATTTGGCTTTGAATTTAAAGGGGACAAATATAAAATCTATGATGAAAATCGCAAAATAATGAAAGATGAGGACGGCAAAATCAAAGAGCTAGATTTTGAAAGCGCGGTTTTGCAAACAGCATTTTTGCAACGCCCACTAAAATCTTTTGCCGATAAAGTCGGGTTATGCACATTTTTTGGCGATGAAAAGGGTGGTTTTGCTAAACGCGCCCCAAAAGATAGCCTAAGTGCTACGGAATTTCGTGCGCTAACACGCATTATAAATACTTTGGCAAATATCTCAAAGCGCAGTGGCGAGGTGTATAGCGCGGAGCAGGTGCGCGAGATTCTTAATATCGTGCTAGATAAAGGCGAGATGACTTACAAAAATCTGCGTAAAATCATCGCTCTAGATGAAAAAATGCAATTCCCAAAAGACTCCAAACTAGATTATTCAAAAGGTGAGGACGCAGAAAAAGCTAAACTCATAGAATTTAGCAAACTAAAAGCGTTTAAAAAAGCATTAGGCGGGAGCTTTGATGGGTTTAGTAGAAACGAGCTAGATTCTATCGCCACAGATATTGCCCTAATCAAAAGCAAAGATAGCCTAAAACAAACGCTTAGTGCGAACTATCCGCGACTAAACGAAGCGCAAAGAGAGGCGTTAAGCGAACTCAATTTTGATAAATTTATTGATTTGAGTTTTAAAGCGTTGGAGGCGATTTTGCCATTTATGCGTGGCGAATCTTTAAAATTTAAAGATGAGTGTAAGCGATATGATGAGGCGTGGCGCGAAGCAGGGCTAGTAGAAGTGGCTAAAAAAACCCAAAAAGGCGACAAACTCCCGCCTTTAATCGAATATGAGCCAAATCTAGCAAATCCCGTAGTGGCAAGGGCTTTGAGCGAATATCGCAAAGTGTGTAATGCCCTTTTGGCAAAATATGGAGCGGTGCATAAAATCCATTTAGAATTTACGCGAGAAGCAGGGGTTAGCGCAAAAGAGCGAGGGCAAATCATCGCCGAGCAGAATAAACGATTTAAGGCAAATGAGGAAGCGCGTAAGCGGTGTGCGGAGTATGGGCTAAGCCTAAGCGGGATAAATATGCTAAAACTCAAACTTTGGCAGGAGCAAAATGAGTTTTGCGTGTATAGTGGGCGCAAAATCACGCGAGAGGATTTGGCAAATCCAAACGCCTTGCAAATCGACCATATTTATCCCTACTCGCGTAGCTATGATGATAGTCAAAACAACAAAGTCCTTTGCTTTACAAGTGAGAATCAGCACAAACTAAACAAAACGCCTTTTGAAGCATTTGGGAGCGATAGTGCGAAATGGAATGCGATTTTGGGGCTTATCCAAAAGCTCCCAAAACCAAAGAAAAGTCGTATCACAAATAAAAATTTCGCGGATAAAGAGGGTGGGTTTATCGCGCGAAATATTGTCGATACAAGCTACATAGCCACACTTACAGCTAGCTACACAGACGCATTTATCGAGTTTTTGCCTTTGGTTGAAAACGAAAACACGACTTTAGGGCGAGGGCAAAAGGGGAGTAAAAAGCATATAACGGTGGTAAATGGCTCACTCACAGCGACTATGCGACATTATTGGGGACTAAATACATTGCTTGATAGTCAAAGCGCAAACGAGAAAAAAGCCCCCTCCCTTGCGGAGGGGGTTGGGGGTGGGTCATTGCGAGCGAGCGAAGCGAGTGTGGCAATCCAAGAAAAAAATATAGATTGCCACGCAAAATCTAGCGATTTTGCTCGCAATGACAGCATTTGTCATACTGAGGGAGTGCATAGCACGACTGAAGTATCTCAAAACGACAATAGAGATATTTTGCCTACGGCTCAATATGACAACGATTTGGATTCTTCGGTCGCTTTGCCCCCTCAGAATGACAATATAGTGGCTAAAAATGACAAAAAAATAAGCGAAGGCAAAGATAGAAGCAATCACTTGCACCACGCCCTAGATGCGATAATCATAGCTTATACAAATGATAGTATCATAAAAGCATTTAGCGATTTTAAGAAAACCCAAGAGCAAAACAAAGCCAGACTTATCGCCAAAGAGATAGAATCTAGCGAATATAAAATCTCACGGCGATTTTTTAGCCCTAGTCATTTTGCAAATAATGAAGCATTTCGCCAAAGCATAAAGCGCAAGATTTTAGGCGAAGTTAGCGAAAGTAACGAGCAAGTAAGCGGAATCTTTGTCTCAAAACCACCGCGCAAACGCGCAAGGGGTGCGCTGCATAAAGAGACATTTTCTAGCCTTGATAGTAGCGATTTGCTAGAAACTTATGGGGGCAAAGGCAATCCAAAAGAGATACAAAAGCAGGGCGTGGAGCGGGCAATAAAGCTAGGCAAAATCCGCCAAATCGGTAGCAAAGTCGCTGATAATGGCGCAATGGTGCGGGTGGATATTTTTCGCCATAAACTTAGTGGCAAATTTTATGGTGTGCCAATTTATACGATGGATTTTGCGCTTGGGACACTGCCAAATAAAGCTGTGGTGGGTGGCAAAGACAAATCGGGCGTGATAAAAGAGTGGCTAGAAATGGATTCAAGCTATAAATTTTGCTTTAGCCTTTTTAAAGATGATTTGATTTTGGTGCAAAAGAAAGAAATGAAAAACGCGGAGTTGTGTTATTTTGTGAGTTTTGGAATTGCAACAGCTTCAATTAGTGTCGAAAAACACGACAATCATTTTGGCTCACTTACCCAAAATCAAAAATTGCTTTTTACTAATGCCACACCACAGGAAGTTAAAGGATTAAGCATAGGAATCCAAAATCTAAAAGTCTTTGAAAAATGGCAAGTATCCCCGCTTGGCGAGGTGCAAAAAGCAGAATATAAAGAGCGCGAAGACATAAAGCTAAAATCTAGCCCAAAAGATTTTAACAATGCCAAATAAAAACTAAGCCAAAAACATACACACAAATAAGGCATAACAATAAGGCATAAAAGGTAAGCGTAATGTTTGATTCTCATTTTCGCACGCTATTTTTGAGCAATCCTGCCCATCTGCGACTAGAATCAAAACGGCTAATCATCGAGCGCAAGGAGCGAAAAAATCCCATATCACAAAAAAGAGATGACACAGCCAACTCTAAATCCCCCTCCATTGCGGAGGGGGGAAATATTTATCATACTAAGGGAGTGCGTAGCACGACTGAAGTATCTCAACAAGAAAATATAGATATTTCGCTTTCTACGAAAGCTCAATATGACAAAGAAAGAGATATTTCGGCTTTTTCAAAGCCTCAATATGACAACATAGAAAAACCTCAAAATGACAAAAATATAGACTGCCACGATTCTACGCTACGCGCAAAATCTAGTAATGACAAAGAAAAAGACTGCCACGAATGGTGTAGTGATTCTCACAACGACAAGGATAAACCCACCCCCTTAATCCCCCTCCGCAAGGAAGGGGGAAATATGGATTGCCACCAATCGCGTGGCGATTCTCCCAATGAGGACACTATTTGTCATACAGAGCGGAGCGAAGTATCTAAGCCCCAAAACAAAAACAGAGATATTTCGCTTTCTACAAAAGCTCAATATGACAAAGATTTAGATTCTACACTACGAGCAAAATCTAGCGATGGCAAAGAAAAAGATTGCCACGCAAAATCTAGCGACTTTGCTCGCACTGACGATACTCAATACACGCCCTACAAAAGCGATAAACGCGATGAAGTGGCTATCCCCCTAAGCGATATTGCCTACATAATCTTAGAATCCCCCCAAATCACCCTCACTTCCGCCCTGCTAGATGCACTCGCCACGCATAAAGTCGCGGTTTTTTCTTGTGATAGTTCGCATTTGCCTAGTGGGATTTTTATGCCATTTTTGGGGCATTATCGTTCTTTGGGCGTCCTGCAATCCCAAATAACGCTAAAAAACCAAACCAAAGCGATTTTGTGGCAACAAATCATAAAAAGCAAAATCTATAATCAAAGCGCGGTTTTAAAACTAGCAAAACCAAATGAAAACAAAACAATAGCAATGCTACAAAATCTCGCACAATCCGTGAATATAGGCGATTCTAACAATAATGAAGCACAAGCTGCGGCGGTGTATTTTAAAGCATTATTTGGAATAGATTTTGCCCGTAAAAAAGAGGGAGAAATATCCACAAATGAGATACACTCTAGGATAAACTCCGCGCTAAATTATGGCTATGCTATCGTGCGCGGGGCTATCGTGCGGAGTATCGCTAGCAGTGGGCTAAGCCCTGCATTAGGACTTTTTCACGCAAATCGCTTTAACCCGTTTAATCTAGCAGATGATATTATCGAGCCATTTAGGGCGTTTGTGGATTCTCTCGTGGTAAAAATGCTAGAAGAAGGCGAATTTGTAGAATCTAGCGTAGGATTAAGTCTGCAAAATCGCGTGCATCTAGCACAAATCCTATCTGCCCAAATCTGCGTCCAAACACACACAAAAGCCAACGCAGATAAAGCACGCAATAAAGGCAAGCTCTACCCGCTAATGCGTGCGGTGGTGGTGGTCGTGCAAAGTGTGGTAAATGCCATAGAGGCAAATGGTAGGTTAGATGGGCTGACATTGTCTTTGCCTGCGTTTGTGGAGGATATTTCAAATGGAAGAGAAATTTATGAGGGTGCTAGTGATGTTTGATATGCCAACTTCGAGCAAAGAGGATAGAAGGGCTAGCGCGAAGTTTCGCAAAGATTTGATAAAAGAGGGGTTTATGATGCTCCAATTTAGCGTATATATGAGAATCTGCAAAGGCGTAGCAAGCGCAAATAACCATATCGATAAACTCTATCTATACTTGCCACGCAAAGGGCATATACGCGCACTCGTGCTGACAGAAAAGCAGTTTGATAATATGCGATTGCTACTAGGGCAAAGAAGCGAATGTGAAAAGGCAAATGCGCCTAGACAGCTAAGTTTGTTTTAAGATTTTGTGATTTTGTCGCAAATTGCATTAAAAATACACGGATTTATTGCATTATTTAAGAAAATTTGGCATATTTAGCGTTTCTAAATTTTACTTTGAAAGGACATACAATGGAAAAGATTGGAATCTTTTATGGAAGCGATGGCGGAAACGCTAAAGGCGTGGCAGAAAAAGTAGCTAACGCGCTAGGAAATAACGAGCTAATCGATGTAGCAAATGCTAGCAAAGACCAACTAGCAGGGTTTAAAAACCTCGTGCTTGTAACGCCTACTTATGGCAGTGGCGATTTGCAAAGTGATTGGGACGATTTCTTAGGCACGCTAGGAGATGGCGATTTTGCGGGGAAGACTATCGGACTTGTAGGGCTTGGCGACCAAGACACTTATAGCGATACTTTTGCTGATGGTATCTCTCATATCTACGCAAAAGCAAAAGCAGGGAAAATCATCGGGCAAACTTCTACTGATGGCTATGAGTTTAGCGACTCTCAAGCGGTGGTAGATGGGAAGTTTGTAGGGCTTATCATCGATGAGGACAATCAAGACGACAAGACAGAGGGTAGAATCTCTGCGTGGGTAGATTCTATCAAAGGTAGTTTTGCATAACCCATAGATTTTCGCGCAAATGCGATTTTAGCGCGCTTTAGGACTAAAAAGGCTAGAATCTATCTAGCCTTTTTAGCTTGATTTTGTTTTTTTACTCTTGCAAGATTTTACTTTATAAATACCTTAAAAACACTTTTTATACTTTCTTTTATACATTCTCAAATATACTTCAAACACGATTTTTCACAAGATTTTTTAATGTGATTGAAAAATCATTGAAACCATTGGTGGCGTTTTGTGATAAACTATCACGCTACACACAAATAACGCAAAAATATCAAACAAAACAAGCAAGATAAAGGAATATCTTTTGCTTAAAAATCCTTAACCATCTCCAAAAAGGATTTTTCTATGAGCCCTATAAGTAGTATTTTTAGCACCAGCAGGACTGATACTTCTGCCTTAGCAGAGCTTTTTGCTAGTCGCTATGCCCCACAAGCACAGCCAAAAACCCTGCCAAATCCCCCTGCCCAAGCTATTTCAAAAGACATAAGCCAAGCACAAAATCACCTTGATAAAAGCGGCGCGACTACTCCCGCACAATCCACACAAAATGCCCAAAATGTCCAATTTGGACTAGATACCAAATCTAGCCAAAATCAACAAGATAGCAAAATCCCATACACTAGCGCGGAAAAAGATATATTGCCTACGCTAAAAGATTTTACTTCAAGCGTGAAGCAAGACACGGACTATCAGCAAAATCAAGCCCTAGAGCTAGTAAGCCAAATCAACAAAATTAGTCAAATAGAGCCAAATCAAATCCAATCCCCCCAAAGTATCCAATCGCTAGAGAGGCTTGAAGATACATTTACCCCATCAAATGAGCTAAGCGCGGCAATGAGGGCAAAATCATATTTTCAAAACGCGCTTATTGATGCTGATAGCTTCAAATCTATGGCTCAAAGACTCCATAATGATGGCGTGCTAAGTGCAGATGAGATGATAGCGGTGGATTTTTTAAGCGAAAAATCGCCAAATATTTCTCTCAAAGATTTTGATGCGATGATAAAAAATGACAATCTTAGCCGTGAGATGCGCGGGCTTATCGCACAGCTTGTGCAAAAAATCCATTTGATGAACTATCTTAGCGGTGGTGCTTTAGCTTAAGATTTTGTGCTAGATTTTGTTTATGTCTTTTTATGCAAAATCATTGATTAGATTTTGGATTAGGTTTTGGAATTTTAGCAATGATACAATCCCATAACAATCCCACTATTGATAATATTGATAAAACGCTACAAAGCAGTTTGCCAAAGACTTTGCGACAAGAATGGATAGATTTTTTGGGCGATGAGTTTTCTAAGCCCTATTTTGCAACAATCATCACGCATTATAAAAACGCCCTAAAATCTAACCAAGAGATTTTCCCTCCGCGACATTTAATCTTTAACGCTTTTAATCTAACTCCGCCAAATGAAGTCCAAATCGTGATTTTAGGGCAGGATCCATATCACGGAGTAGCCTTTGTCGAGCATAAAGATACGCAGGGCAAAAAAAGCAATATCCAAACCCCCCAAGCAATGGGGCTAAGCTTTAGCGTCCCACGAGGCGTGCCTATCCCACCTAGCCTAAAAAATATTTATAAAGAATTGCAAAATAGCACGGATTTTACCCCACCGCTACACGGGGATTTGAGTGCGTGGGCACAAAGGGGAGTGCTTTTGCTAAATGCGATTTTTTCCGTGCAAAAAGGCATTGCAGGCTCTCATAAACATTTTGGGTGGGGGATATTTAGCGATAGCGTGATACACGCATTATCTAGCAAGCAAAAAGGGATTATTTTTATGCTATGGGGCAATTATGCAAAAAAAAAGGCTAGTTTAATTGACTCTAGCAAACATACGATTTTGCAAGCTCCTCACCCTAGCCCGCTAGCACGGGGGTTTGTAGGAAGTGGGGTTTTTGTTAGAGCAAATGAGGCATTAAAACAAATGGGCAAAAAGCCATTTGATTGGACTTTGAGTTAAGTGCTTAAATAAAAGAATTGCTTAAATGCTTGTAAAAATCTATTTTTAAGCGGTTTTTATCATTTCAATATTTTTGATAATGACACGCTAAAAACGCCACAAAAACAATAAAAATATCCCAAAAAATGCTATAATCTACGCCTTATAAATCCCTAAAATATGTCAATTTTTTGCCAAAATTTTGAAGCAACATAAAAACAAAATAAGGCAGAAATGAAACTTTTTTGACATTATCAAAAGCAAGTAAAATACAAAATCCATAATGCTACACACTAAAAATGGCAAAAAATGAGGAGAAAAAATGGCGACTTGTTTAGATTTTGAAAAACAGCTAAAAAGTATCCAAGATGACATTGATATGGCTTCTATGCGTGGCGATAATGCCGCAAAAGCAATCTTAGAAAAAGACTACCAAAAAGAGCTAAAAAAAGTCTTTGGCAATATGAGTGATTATCAAAAATTGCAACTAGCCCGCCACCCTGATAGACCTTATGCGCTTGATTATATGGAGTTGTTATTAAAAGATGCGTATGAAATCTGTGGCGATAGGCATTTTAGAGATGATAAAGCTATCGTGTGTATGCTTGGCAAAATCGATGAACAGCCCACGATGGTGATTGGCGAGGAAAAAGGCAGAGGGACAAAAAATAAAATCACTAGAAATTTTGGTATGCCAAACCCAGAGGGCTATCGCAAAGCCCTAAAAGCAGCAAAACTCGCCGAAAAATTTAATATCCCAATCCTTATGCTTGTGGATACGAGTGGGGCTTATCCGGGGATTGGCGCGGAGGAGAGAGGGCAAAGCGAGGCTATCGCAAAAAATCTACAAGAATTTGCAACCCTAAAAGTCCCTACGATTTCTATCGTCATAGGCGAGGGCGGGAGTGGAGGCGCGTTAGCCATCGCAGTGGCAGATAGGCTAGCGATGATGCAGTATTCGATTTTTAGTGTGATTTCGCCTGAGGGCTGTGCTGCGATATTGTGGAATGACCCTAGCAAAATCGAGTCTGCCACAAAAGCTATGAAAATCACGCCTGATGAGCTAAAAAAAGCAGGGCTAATTGATGATATTATCCCAGAGCCTCAAAAAGGAGCGCACAGAGATGTGCAAGGCGCAGCAGAGCTAATAAAATCCTACTATCTAAAAAGCGTGGAAGCAATCCTAAAAGATAGGCAGTTTTTGCAAAAACGATACGACAAAATAATGCGATATGGTGCTTTTAGCGAAAGTTAGGACAAGTAAGAGAATCTAAAATCTTAGAGACTAGCCCACATTACAAAGTCATCAAAAAGTGTATTATGCAAAAATCATCATTTGCTATCAAAACCTAAAAACGCCTTAAAAACATAAACGCCATTTATCAAAAATCACAAACCCACCTAAAATCTACAAAAGGATACAATCAATAATGTTATTTAGCATAGAATTTGGACTAGCTTTTTTAGCGTTTTTTATTATTTATTGGGCTTTTGCGCACACAAAAATCCAAAATCTTATCTTGCTTGTTGGCAATTACGCCATTTTACTACTTCTTGGCAATGTCTTTGTAGCCCTAGTGCTTGCCTGCTATACGCTATTTATCTATGCAGCTAGTCAAGCTATCGCAAAAAGCGAGTCAAAAGCGGTGTTTTTAGCATTTGTAGCCCTTAGCATTTGCAATCTCAGTTTTTTTAAATACTATGCAAATTTTAAAGACGGCTTTGAATCATTGCTAATGTTTTTTCACCTAGATATAGCAAGCATAGATATTTTGATGCCATTAGGGCTTAGCTTTTATACATTTGCTTCTATCACTTATCTACGCGCTGTATATGAAGCAAAAAGCGCGAAATCTGCCATAGCTTATGAAAACAACACAAATGACGCCTCAAACATAAACCCCACCACCTCTATCATATCCACAAGCCCTAGCGGAGTCGCAGACTATGTCATAGAGACAAATCCCAAACTACAATCCCTCCCAAATCTTGCGATTTATCTCTCATTTTTCCCCACGATTATCGCAGGACCCATCGTGCGAAGTGATTTCTTTTTCTCACAACTCAAAGAAAGTAGATTTTGGAGGGCAAAAAACGCCCACCTTATCATTGTCTTGCTTTGCTTTGGGATTATCAAAAAAGTATTTTTTGCCACTTATGCTTCTAGCTATTCTTCGCCCATTTTGCAAAATCCGCTAAACCACAACTCCTTAGAGCTAGCTTTAGCGATGTGCGGGTATAGTGTGGAGATTTATTGTGATTTTAGTGGATATGTGGATTTGGTATGTGCAGTGGCATTGATGCTAGGATTTGTGCTTCCACCAAATTTTAATATGCCCTATATGGCAAAAAATCTAAAAGATTTTTGGGCTAGGTGGCATATTAGCCTATCGACTTTTATACGAGATTTTATCTATATCCCGCTAGGTGGCTCTAAAAATGGCTTTTTGCGCACGCAAATCGCCGTGCTTGTGGCATTTGTCTTATCGGGCATTTGGCACGGAAGCACGATAAATTTTATGATTTGGGGGCTTTTACACGGAGCAGGGCTAGTGTGGCTAAACACGCTTCGCGCTTTTAGCTCCCCCCTGCCACCTTTACAACACGCAAAATCTAGCAAAAAATCCACCAAAAACGCCCCTGCTAAAACACAAAATGAAGCACCAAAAAAAGATTCTATCAATTCCACCAAAAAAGATTTTGCTAAATCAAAATCTACCCAAAAAGATTCCAAACATAACGGGCTTTTTGGCTTGAGTAAGTTTGGGATTTTTCTTAGCTCATTTTGCACTTTTAGTTTTGTAACTTTTGCGTGGGTGTTTTTTCGCTTTAGGGAGCTAGATGAATCACTCGGCTTTTTAAGCGCGTTTTGGGAAAATCTTTCTAAACCCATTTCGCTTTTTGAGATTTTTATCGCACTTTTGGGGCTAGCATTGTTTGCCCTGTATCCAAAAATGCAAAATCTAAAGCGAAGCTGTATCTACGCGCTATATAAAATCCCCCCTCTTGCAAAGCCATTTTTGCTAGCATTGATTTGGCTTGTGGCATTTAGCTTTATGCCTGATGGGATTCCAAACTTTATTTATGCAAATTTTTAAGCCATAGCGGAGCAACAAATGAGAATCTATGATTTTATCCTCACTCTTATTGCTAGCTTTATCCTTGTGGCTTTGATGATGAATGCGAGCATTTACTCTTATGTCGAGCAAAAATATCATATCGAGCTTTTTGATGCAAATGATGGATTTTTAGAGATGCTAGGCAGACCAAAAATATGGCTTGATAATGCTAGAAACGCGCTCTTGCCAAGCGTGGAGGATTTAGCCCTTTTGCAATCACTGCAAGAAGCACAAGAAAAATCTACCAAAGATAAATCTAGCGAGCTAAGCCAAGAGGAGAGCCAAAAGTCATTATGGCAAAGGCTAATGGGCATAGATAATGTAGAGATTTTGCAAAAAGAGGAGGTGCGCTACCCCCTCATCAGCAAGGAAGGAAATTTGGTATTAAAGCAGGATTCTACATTTATTTTTATCGGGGATTCGATGATGCAGGGCGTGGGCATGACGCTAGCTAGCGAGCTAAAAAAGCGTGGATTTAGCGTGATAAATATTGCTAAGCAAAGCACGGGGCTTACTTATACGCATTTTTTTGATTGGGGCAAGGCACTAAGCGAAGCATTTGTGAAAAATCCGCATATCAATGTCGTAGTGATGATGGTAGGGGCAAATGACCCTTATGCTATGCCAAAGATGAAATATGGTGGAGAAGAGTGGGTAGAGACTTACTCAAACCGCATAAAACAAATCATTGATACTTCGCTAGAAAATGGCGCGGTGGTGGTGTGGTATAGCGCACCTTTTATGCGAAAAGAGCCGCTAAACTCACGGCTGATATTTCTAAATAGTCTTTATGAAGCACAAATAAAAAAAGCTAAGCAACTACTTTTAGATGCAAATTCCGCCCTAGCACCAGATGGAATCTATACTTCATATATCAAAAATGACAAAGGCAAAAGTATTCGCGTGCGCGGAGAAGATGGGATTCACTTTAGCGGGGAGGGCTCTAGGGCATTAAGCAAGCTATTGCTAGATAGGCTAGAAATCATAGACAAAGAAAATAACGAGCTAGAAACCCCCACCATAGCCAAAAAGCCACATAGCCCAAAAATCAACAATATAGCCCAAGATATAGCTCCAAATCAAACAGCCAATGATTTAGAAAACAAACCACAAAATCTGCCCCAAAACAAGCCACAAAATCCAACGCAAAATCCAATAGATTTTGACACCAATACCACAAAACAAGAATCAAAGACAAAATCCACCACACAAGCCAAACAGACAAAAGATGGGCTAGCAAACGATGAGGTAGAATCACTAGAGCATACATTGCAACGAGTAAAAAATAGGGAAAAAGACAGGGCAAACAACCAAAATCCACCAAAAAAACCAAAAGCACTAGATAGACAAAATCTTAATGAGCCTAAAGAAGCGGATTTGGAAAATGACGCAAGTGAGGGCAATAAGGATTCTACAAACATAAAAAATAAACAATCCAAAACGGATAAAAAAGACAAAAAGGACAAAAAACAAAAGCGCAAATGGAATGAGCTATTTGAGGATAATCCATCTAAAGAAAATCTACAAGGACACAAAAACGAACAAAATCCACAAAATCCACAAGAAACGCCACATAAAGAGCAAAATCAAAAAAACCCTCACACTACCAAGCCCAAAAACCCACCAAACCCCACAAACAACGCAAATCCACAGCCAAAACAAAAGCTAGATTCTAGCGATACAACAAAAAGAGGTGCATAATGCAAAAAATCGTATTTATCCCTTTTTTGTGCGCATTTTTGCTAAGCCAACTTTATGCAAACCAAAATCCAAAAACAAATCCAAACCAAGCCCAAAAATCCTCCACAAACCAATCTGCAAATAAATCTACAAAACAACCTACAAACCAAAATAAAACCACCACTAGCCCAAAATCTACACAAAAGCCAGCCTCAAAAACCACACAAAAAACCGCCACAAAACCGCCACAAAAACCAGCCCAAAAAGCAAAATCTAATGCTAAATCCACTAAATCTACCAAAAATACAAAATCCACCAAAGCCCGCGCCAAGCCCAAAGCCGTCCCTAGAGTGCTAATGAGTGAAAAAGAGCTACAAGACATAGCAAGCAAGGCAAAAGTCATAAACTATGGAGAACCAAACGCAACGCATTTAGCAAGGCTAAAAAAAGCATTTGAAGGCAAAAATGAGCTAAAAATCCTCGTATTTGGCGACTCTCACATCGCAGGCGATACGCTCACACACCAATGGCGAAAAAGCATTATGAAGCCCGATTCTGTGGGATTTATATACCCTGTGTTTCCTACTTATCATCAAAATCTACTCGTAAAAACCATTGCCAAAGACTATGAAGTGCGAAATTCGCGCATTGATGCGTATGATGATTATCCATTTGGCGGGGTAGTAGCAAGGGCAAAAAAAGAAAACGCAAGCGTGAAAATCACGCTAAAATTCCCACCGCAACACCAAGATTTTCTTTTCAAAGTCATTTTTAAATCGCCTAACAATACGCTAGGCGCGTTTGTCATAAACGATTCTAGCGGGCAAAGTATCCGCATTAGTCCAAAAGAAATCAATCAATGGGAAATCTCGCAAGATTTTGCCCTGCGCTTCCCCGTAGAAATCAAATCACTTGTCCCAAATGCCACGCTCGGAGGGTATTTTATCTATCAAGATTCTAAATACATAAGCTCCACTTCTCAATCTAGCAAAGCCCAACTAAATAAACTAAAAAAAATGCGTCCAAACCCCACGCAACAAAATGACATACTAGATGAGACAAAATCTAACGCCCAAAATCTAGAAAATATCGATGAGGACGCACAATCTAGCCACGATAGCCAACCTCTCATCGCTACAAATCCACAAAAATTTTCCTATGCAAATCTCACAAACCTACCCAAAAATACCAATAACCTAATCGCCCACATAGGCTCAAATGGTGCGCGAAGCGATATGTGGCTAAAATGGAATCAAAAAGCCCTAAATGACACACTTTGTGCGTTTAAGTATGATTTTATCGTGCTTGTCTATGGCTCAAATGACGCGCTTGTGATGCCACTTGATACACGCGCTTTTGAGGCAAATTATAGTGCGCTTATCTCGCTTTTGCGCAAATGCAATGAAGGGGCTAGCATATTGCTTGTAGGACCACCAAAAGTCATCACAAAGCCACGAAAGGCAAAAAATTATCGCATAGCACCATACTTTGTCGCGGTTAGAGAATCTGTCAAAAAAGTCGCAAAAAAAGAGGGGACGCTGTATTTTGATATGCACGAGTTTATCGAAGATAGCGGGGGAAAAGATGCGTGGGTATCCAAAGGACTATCCAAAAAAGATGTCCATCTAACCCCTTTTGGCTACACTCTTGTGGCAAATGGCATAACTTATGGGCTAGGCAATATACTAAATCTTAGCGATTCTACCATATCAAAAATCTCTAGCGAGCAAGACAATGCAGAATCTAGCCAAGACGCCAAGACAAAGCAAACAAATCAACACGACAAACAAGAGCCAAACACGCCAGATATTAGCACCGCCCCACAAGAGATATGGCAGACAAAACCTGAATAGGCAAATCTTTTTAGATATTGTGATTTTGTGCGTTACATTTTCTTGCTTTTTTCCAAAAAAACCCCAAACTTGCAACACTTCACAATGACAAACCCAGCTTTTGTCTAACTTTTATTCAACTCAAAAACATTTCGAGTTAGCTAATAATGTTTGACTTTAGCCAGAAAGCCAAACACTTCTTTTAAGTGATGGTGATTTATAAAAGTTTCAATGCCTCTTTTATGATATTTGGGCTATCGCTAGCTTTGATTTGTGGTAGGACTTTTTTGATTTCAGCTAGTTTGTAGCCAAGTGTTTGGAGCGCGGCTACTGCCTCATTTCTAGCTTTTTTTGTGGCTATATCGCCAAAATCCTCACTGCTTATATCCTCCCTTGTCAAATCCGCATTTTGCTCTTGTAAGATTTGAGAGCAAAATCCAGCCAAATCAAGCAAGATTTTGCCCGCAGATTTTGCACCCACCCCCGGGACTTTTTGAAGCAGTTTTATATCTTTGCTTTGCACAAGGGCTGCAAAACTTTGCGGGCTAAATGTGCTTAAAATCGCTAAAGCCACCTTAGGACCCACGCCGTTAATCTTTAATAACCTCTCAAATGTGCTTTGCTCGATTTTATCTAAAAAGCCAAAAAGTAGCTCCGCATCTTCGCGCACGATATGCGTAGCGCGTAAATGCACTTTTTCGCCTAGTTTTAATCTAGCACTTGTTTGGACGCTAATCGCTAGCTCATATACCACGCCATTTGCTTCTATTTCCACACTCATCGCGCTAATCTCTAGCACATTGCCGATTATCCCACAAATCATCACACCACCTTTATTTTGAAATTTTCTAGCATTATTTGCTCGCCATTTTGCCTGTCATTTTGCCCGCTATTTTGCCCCTCTCGCCCCTCTTGTAGCTCTAGTTTATCTAGTATATTATCCGCGCTTAGCATCTCAAATGCTGTTTTAAAATCTTTTTCTAGCCCCTCGCTACCAAAAAATCCCGCGTTATTTTCGCTAGAAATCTTACTAGATTCAAACACACTCATACTAGGTTTGACTAAAATCGCATAATTATCATATCCCCATTTTTCTTGTATGCTAAGCCTTGCTTTTTGCAAAGCATTTTTTAGGCTTAGCATAGCTTGGTTGCGCACGCTTAAGACTTGATTTTGCAAATCTTGGATTTTGCTTTGCAAGATATTAGCGACATTTGCTTGAGCAAGAGATTCTCTATACCGCGCAGCATACGCCTCATCTTTTAAGGCGATTTGTTTTTGATACTCGCTAAAGCCTTTCATTTTTTCCAAAAACTCACTCGCCTTGCCCTGCTTATTTGCCCAAAAATCCGCTAATTTGCGAAGTTTGCTTAGGGTTTCATTTTGGGTAGAAAAATACTCTTTTGCTTTTTTGCTCCATTTAGCAAATCCACCCCCAGCACTTGCGCAAAAAACTAACTCATTTTGCCCGCCTTTGTTGCGCAAAATCGCGCAACTTTTTGCAAACAAAATCTTATTGTTGCTTTTTAGCTCGTGGATTGTGGCGTTATCTGTGGCGATTTTTGCGCCATTTGCCCTCAAAATTTTGGCACTATGAGCGATTAGCTCGCCATTATCAAGGTTTTCTATGGCGCAATGTGTGCATTCTAGCTTGCCTTTGTGCGTGCGGATTTGTGCGGCGTAGGCTTTGATATGCGCATTTTTGTGCGTAGAGCCTTCGATGATTAGTGTTTTTGCTTTTATGCGCGTGTTTTCTGCCACACAGCCTCGCACTTTTAGATTTCCCACTTCACACCACACGCCCGCACCGATAGCATCTTCTGCCATATCAGAGCAAGATATTTCTACACTTAAATGCTCTCCTGCAAGGAGATGGGGGACATTGCGCGTGCTAAAGGCTGTGCGCGGGATTTGTATAAACCTAAATTCGCCGTTTTGGAGTTGGATAAATCCGTCTTTTTTAGCAGTGTAGATGATAGATTGTGGCGTGTCAGTGTAGTCAATATCTACTTGCTTTGTGGGGAGTAGTTTTGTAGATTCTATGGATTTTGGCTGTGCAAAATCCCCAAAAAGATTGCGCCCTGCTTTGCCTGAAAGTGGTTTATAAAGGATTGCGATTTGCTCGCCTTCTTTTACGCCAAATGCCACATTTTGCGGGGCTTTGCCATTGTGCTTTTCCCACTCTTTTTGTGGCAAAAATACAAAATCTCTCTGCTTGCTTATAGTGTAGATTTTACTTTTTAGCAAACAAAAGATTTCTTTTTTTTTGGCTGGATTTTTTGCGATAGATTCTAGGATTAGCGATAGATTTGAGCGGATCTCATCTGTATGCAAAATCACACCTTTCCCAAAAAGCGCACTCTCTACTTGCTCATAAAAATCCTCTATAAACCCTCTATCCTCCACCACACAAAACGCCTCACAAAAGCAAATATCCACTTTTTCATCATTTATATCTAGTCTAAATAACGCCTCCAAATCGCGCATAAACACGCGCAAATCGCATATTTGCGTAATGCTAAAATGTGGATTTTCATATAATGGCGAAGCAAAAAGCGCGTTTAATTGGGCTTGGTTTATCTCTATGGGTTTTTGCGTGTTGGATTCTCTAAAATCTTGCATTGGTAAATGCTCGCTAGATTGATTTTTGGGTAGAGAATCTAAAAAGCTAAGAACATCTGCAAAACTAGGTTTTTTGCCCAAAGATTGGCTTAAAATAGGTGGTTTTTGCTCATCGCGTGGATTTTCTTGGACGATAAAAAAGCGCGGATTTTGGATACGAAAATCTAAATCTTTTGGGGTGATTTGGGTAGGTGGATTTTGCTCTTTTGCTTGCTTTTCTTTTGGAGTTGGAAGAGCATTTGTGCTTGGTGTGGGATTTGTTAGCTTATTTAGATTTTCGCAACATTTTTGCAAGGCTTGGCTTATATCTTTGCAATCTTTTATCACAACTCCACGCTTATAAAAATCCTGCATTGTTTGTGCCATCTGCGTTTGGGAATCACTTAAAGCATTTGCCATATTTTCTATGGGATTTTGCATAGATTCTAGCAGTGAATCTCGCGCAAAATCTTGCGTAAAATCTCGCAATGAATCCAAAGCAAAATCTTGCGTGGATTTTGACATAGATTTTAATGTAAATTTTTGCATAAGATTTTGCATTTTAGCTCTTTTGCCCTAAGCTAGCTAGCACCTCTTTGACTACCTCTCTGTCATCAAAATGAATGCTTTTATCCCCCAAAATTTGATAAGTCTCATCGCCCTTGCCTAAAATGAGTAAAATCTCATTTGGTGCTAGATTTTGGATAGCTTTAGTGATTGCGACTTTTCTATCCACTTCGCAGATGACTTCTCGCTGCTGCACTGCCTCGCTTTTTTTGCAAGCAATGTCCAAATCTAGCGCATTTTTAGGAATCCCACTGATAATATCATTGATAATATCTTGTGGATTTTCACTTCTAGGATTATCACTTGTTATGTAAAGTTTTTTGGCATATTTATACGCACAAAGTCCCATTTTTGGTCGCTTTGTCTTATCCCTATCGCCACCTGCGCCAAACACAGCGACAATCTCCCTCCCCTTAAAACTAGCAAAAATCTGCTCCATACCATCGTGCGTATGGGCAAAATCAACGATAATAAGCGGATTTTGACTTACTACTTCCATTCGCCCCTCTACCCCGCCAAAATGCTGAACCGTATCCACGATACAATCTAGCGATTTTAGGGGATTTGGGGATTTTTTGTTGTTTAGATTTTGCAGGCTTTTTACGCACAAAATCGCTGCTAGGGCATTGTAGAGATTATGTTTGCCATAGAGATTTGCTTCCATAATAGCCTGCTGTGTCTCTAGCTCATTTACAAAGCTAATATGCGCGCTTATGCCATTATCTAGGCTATATGCGTTTGCCTTTAGATTTACTTGCTTTGTGGCTATTTTGGCTGTTTCTATGCCATAGTAAAGCGCGTTTTTATTAAAAGATGCGTTTTTTTCATCGGCATTTATGATGACACTACCGCCACTTGCTAGGTTTTTTTCATCTAGCAAAAAGTGATTTTTCACGCGGATATATTCCTCCAAAGTCTTATGATAGTCCAAATGATCGCTTGTGATATTTGTAAGCACTTTAGAGACAAAATCTAGCCCCGCGATTCTCTCTTGAGCGATAGCGTGAGAGCTAACCTCCATAACGACAAAATCACAATCCCTGCATTCATCTAGCAGGGCATAAAGCTCCAAAAGAGTAGGCGTGGTAAGCCCTTTTGGACGGATTTTTGTATCATTTTTATACGCACCGCGAGTGCCAAACAACGCACAAGAAAATCCCAAATCAAGCAATATCGAATAAATAATCGCCGCAGTAGTTGTCTTGCCATTTGTCCCTGTGATACCGATGATACTAGGCAATGGCGCAAAAATGCTAGCTAACTCTTTTGGGGAAATGATACTTGGTAGAAAATCTTGTGTTTTGATTTTGGAGTTGGTGTTTTTTGCAAAATCTTTTGCCAAAAAATCATCGATAAATTTCGCATTACTTTTGGTGCGGATAAGCAAAGAGTGAGTATCTAGCTCTCTTGTATCATCAGTGATAAATTGCAAAGATTTATTTTTATGACATACTAATGCTAGGTTTTTAGATTTTGGGATTGCTATTTTCATAGGAAATGGTGGATTTTATTTTTTATGTCTTTTAAAATGTCGGCAAAATCTATGTAGCCTATTTTGCTTAATTTTTTAGTTTTTTATTTGGATTTGATAGCTCTTTGCTTAAAGCATTTTTGTTTTGGATAATCTGCAAAATGTCCTTATTGCGCGTGATTTGAGGCATATCCTCTATGTATGATAGCGCGATATTTTCAAACCCATTTTCAATCAAATCTTTTAAGAAAGTATAAAAATCCTCACGCGAAGTAAAAATCACTTTTGTGCTAAAAATAAGATTTTCAAACACCTCTTTAAAGCCCTTTGTTTCACACATTTTTTGAAAATCTTTATACGCCACGCCATCTAGGCTTTCAGATTCTAGGTTGTCCTCTGTTTGCATTGTTTGTGAGATTTCATTTAGCCCTTCATCAAAAGAGGACAACAAATCAAGCATTTGCCTTTGCAAATCCGCTCTATTTGCTCTAGGCGTGCTAGATTGCAATATATGATAAAGCTCATTAAACACTTCTGCTTTTTTTGGAAAATCTGTGGCAATATCAGCGATAAGCACGCCTATTTTTGCCTCTAAATCGCTAGTATCTAGGCTTAGTGCTTCGCTAAAGCATTTCATCGCGCTAAGATACCTGCGCTCACTTATGGCGTCAAATCCTTGTTTGATAAGTTTGCGCTTTTTGGGAGTGTATGAGGGGATAGATTCTAGCATTATGACTCCTAAATAACCACAAAATACCGCATATTAGGGATATTTGACATATTTTGTGGCAATGATTTTTTATAGTTTTGTGGCATAATTTTAGCACAACTTGGCTACAATAACCCTCTTAAAAACCTAATAAAACCAACAACACAAGCAAGATACAAACAATACAAAGGACACACTATGCACACTCCACAGCTAGCACAGATTCTCAAAGATAGCGAGTATAGATTAGAGATTTTTAGTGAGGAATCTATCGCAAATTTAGAGGCAAACATTATCGTTAAAAGCACTAATGGGGGGGGGGGAATAAACATACTTACTACGCACCCTGCCTAGTGCGTGGCAAAGAAATCAAACTCACCCCAGAAGAGATTATCCGCCAGCTTTATTTAGATAAACTCATAAATGAATACGGCTATCCAAAATCGCGCATTCAAGTCGAATGTGCCATTCATTTTGGGTGCGAGGTAAAACGCGCAGATATTATCATTATGGATAAGCTCCAAACTACCACGCCCTACATAATAATCGAAGTCAAAAAGCCCAAATTAAAAGAGGGCAAAGAGCAGCTAAAAAGCTATTGCAATGCCACAGGCGCGACTATGGCAGTATGGTGCAATGGCAGTCAAATTAGCTTTTATCACCGCAAAGACCCAAACTATTTTGAGCCAATCCCAAATATCCCCACGCAGGATAAAAGCCTAAAAGACATTTTGCAAGAGGATTTTACATTTAGCGATTTGATAGCAAAGGACATTCTCCGCACGCAAAAAACAAGCCTAAAAAATATCATTTTGGATATGGAAGATGAAGTGCTAGCAAATGCGGGCGTAGATGTGTTTGAGGAAGTCTTTAAGCTTGTGTTTATCAAACTTTATGACGAGCTAGAAAGCGCGCGAAATGCCACGCGAAATCTAGAATTTAAAAACTACGGCGAATCAGATTCTGAGCTAAAGGCAAAAATCGAAAAGCTCTTTGACAGGGCAAAAGAAAAATGGGAGGGCGTATTTAGCAAAGATGACAAAATCAAGCTCTCCCCCTCGCATCTTAGCGTATGCGTAGGCTCACTAGAAAATGTCAAACTCTTTAACTCCAACCTAGAAGTCATCGATGAAGCCTTTGAATACTTAGTCAATAAATCCGCCAAAGGCGAAAAAGGGCAGTATTTCACCCCGCGCTATGTCATCGATATGTGCGTAAAAATGCTAAACCCAAAACCTTATGAATCAATGATAGACCCAGCAAGTGGGAGCTGTGGATTCCCCATTCACACTTGCTTTTATGTATGGGAGCGACTTTATAGGGACAAAGGCTTAAGCCAAAGCCACCTTTTCACCGCAGAATCCAAAATCGCTGAGTGCACCGACTATGTCAAAGAAAAAATCTTTGGAATCGACTTTGATGACAAATCCGTGCGTGTCTCAAAAATGCTAAACCTAATCGCAGGCGATGGGCACACCAATGTGCTGTATCTAAATTCTATCGATTATGAGCATTGGGAGGAATGGACAAAAAACGATGAATGGGAGGATATATATTTCGAGGGGTGGAAGCGGCTAAAAAAGCTCCGCGCCGAAAAGGACGCAAATAGGGATTTTAACTTTGATATTTTGATGGCAAATCCCCCTTTTGCAGGCGATATAAAAGAAAGCAGAATCTTAGCGCGATATGAGCTTGGCAAAAACGCAAATGGCAAGGCGCAAAGCAAAGTGGGACGCGATATTTTATTTATCGAGCGAAATCTCAATATGCTAAAAGATGGTGGGCGAATGGCAATCGTTTTGCCACAAGGGCGGTTTAATAATTCTAGCGATAAATATATACGCGAATTTATCGCGGACAAAGCGCGGATTTTAGCTGTGATAGGACTTCACGGCAATGTGTTTAAACCCCACACAGGCACAAAAACAAGTGTGCTAATCGTGCAAAAATGGGGCGGTGTCGATGAAAAAGGTGGCAAAAATGGCGATAAAAATGGGGGCGAACTATGCCCCAAAGTCGAGGATTACAACATTTTCTTTGCGACTATGAGTAAGCCTAGCAAGGATAATTCAGGCGAGAAAATCTACCTAAAAGACGCGCAAGGCGGATTTTTGCTAGATTCTCACGGGCATAAAATCATTGACCACGATTTATTTAACCACGATGGGCTTACAAATGACGGCATCGCCGAAGCCTTTATCGACTTTGCAAAAGCTGAAAATCTAAGCTTTTGGCGAGAATAGATTGTGAGAATTTTAGAGCGCGTAGCAATCTTTGCAAGATTTTTAGCTAAAATGCGCCCTTGCAACTATAAAAGCAAAACATAAATTTAAGGAATCTTAATGGCGCAAATCCCGCTTGACAAACTCATAACGCTATTTTCTGCAACGCGACTAAATGACTACACAGACGCGCACGAACACGAGGCAAACTTAGCCCTTATTGGCAATATTTCGCACAAAATAGGCATTTTAGAAATCGTGCTACGAAATCGCATTGATAGCCTTATGACAAACGCGCAAAGCCAAGATTGGATTTTATCCCTGCCACGCGAATTAGAGTCAAAGGGCGAGTTTCAAGCCCATAAGCGCGATAAATTTATCTCTACACAAAGTCTAGGATTTTGGGTAAGGCTCGTAGAGAATTACAAAATCCACAATAAGATTTTTGGCGAGGAATTTTTAGATAATTTTGATTTTACAAAGTATTACGCTAAAAATAAGCGCACTTTTAAATCCAAGCATAATAGGGTATTGCGACATCGCAAAGTAAGCGCGATTTTGCAACTTTTTCGCTTAATACGCAACCGCGCATTTCACTTTGAAAATCTCTATAAATTCACAGATAACGGCTATCCACGCCTAAATGTAAAAATCACAAACAAATATAACCAATCGATATATTTTGCCATAGAGCCGAGCAAAATCATAGATTTTCTAAACGACTTAATCGCTAGTTTTGATACAAGGTTAGTAACTTATGGGGAAATGTGTAATGCGTGTGATAAAAGAGGTTTTAAGAGAAGTAAAAGGTGGCGGCAAGTGCCGCCTAGAAAACAGGTAAATTTTAGCACAAAATCTTAAAAATAAACTTAAAAAAGGCAAAAAATAATGCAAAATGTAAATAAATCCTTACACGAATCCTTACAGGCGAAATATCCGCATTTGGAGCTATCCGTCCTCTCACTCTCCCAAGTGCAAAAGGACAATGAATCCAAGCGCATTGATAGCGAGTATTTTAAAAAAGAGTATTTGGAAAATGAAAAAATATTCACTTCGCAAACCAAAATCAAAGATTTTCTTGAATCTAAAATCAAAAACATTAAAACTCTGAATTTAAACAAAAATTTTGCTTATTTGCAAATTAGCGACATTGACACAAATAACGGGCTTGAATACACCACGACACAAACAGATTTTGCTCAAATACCAGATAGGGCGACTTATGTTTTGCAAAATAACGATATTTGCGTATCCACCGTGCGCCCAAATCGCAATGCCGTTGCTTTAATCAAAAATTCTAAAAGGCTTGTTGGCACAAGTGGATTTTGCGTGTTGCGACTTAAAGAAAAAAGCGAGATTTTGCCCGAAGTGTTATACACATTTTGCAAGACAAAGTTTTTTATTGCAAAAATGATGAGGGCAAACACCGCTTCGCTTTATCCAGCGGTAATTGATAGCGATATTTTCAAATGTCAAATCCCCATTTTTCCGCAAGATTTTCAATTAGAAATCCAAAATCTAGTCCAAGATTCGCATAAGGCGTTGGAGGATTCAAAGGTGCTTTACAAAGAAGCAGAGAGGCTTTTATATCAAGCCTTAGGGTTAGATTCACACAATCCCCTTGTGTCATTGCGGGATTCACGCTTCATTTCGTCATTGCGAGAATCCGCGGCGGATTCGTGGCAATCCATTTCTTACATTGACAAGGGGAAAACCCACGCCAAAGCCCTCTCCGCACGGGAGGGGGAACAAACCATTTGTCATACTGAGAGCGAAGCCCGAAGTATCTCAAATAACCCACAAAATAGAGATATTTCTCTCAACGCTCAATATGACAAAGATAGAGATTCTTCGCTTTCTACAAAAGCTCAAAATGACAATGTTATGGATTGCCACGAAAATTCTAACGAATTTTCTCGCAATGACACCTTATCTTGTCATACTCGCTCCCCACTTTGTCATACTGACCGTAGCGAAGTATCCAAAAATACAAACACAATTTCGCAAAACCATTTAGATTCTTCGCTTCGTGCTTCGCACTTCGCTCAGAATGACAATGTAAATTCCCCCTCCCTTGCGCGTGGCGATTCCCAATT
>NZ_JBSIUV010000034.1:0-24315 GCF_053654515.1 Helicobacter sp. T3_23-1059
GAGAAAATATCTAAATTAAATGGCGAAATAGAGATTGATGAAAGTTATATTTCGGTGCTAGAAGAGTGAGAGGAAAAAGAGAGCGATGAGCTGGCAAAAAACTTCTGTTTTTTTTGCTTCGTTTCACTCACAACTGCAAGCAGAAAGTATGTTAAAGCGAAATAATTGTGTTTATACTCAAATCGTCAAAGGTTGCTCTGCTAGCGAATTATTGTCTATATTGCGCGATTGTAGTGATTTAGGATAATCTATAATTTATAGCGATTGTTGGGGGGCTTATGATGGTTTGGTGGATTATGGAGCTAAAGCACATTATCGAGTCAAACACTCAAAAAATGAGTTTGCAAAAGGCAAAAACCACATAAATGGCATTGAGAATGTTTTTGCTTCATTTCACTTGCAACTACAAGCAAAAGTGGTTATGTAAAACATAGATTAAGCAAATTTAAAGAAATCAAAAAAGATGGTTTCTTACTTCATTTGAAAGAAATAGAATTTAGATATAATACAAAAATCAAAGGACAAGATTTGTATAAAATCTTGCTGAAAATGATAAGAAATCAACCGCTTAAGTTGTCTTGAGCCAAAATAAATTATGTCTTTTTAGGCATTTTAGGTAAATTTTCATTGATAAAAGCATTAGTGATTTTATAGTCCGTATCAATACCATTAGGCAAATCTATTTTTAGTGTATTTGCTATGTTTTTTGCAAAATTTAGTTGTTTTTCGCTAGGTGGAAATGTTTTACCTGTGTTGCCTCCGTTACCATTATTTTTAGGTATTTTTTTTGCATTTTGATTGATAAATTCACTAGCGATTTTATAATCGCTTTCAAAACCTTGTGGTAAAGGAATATTTAGCTTTTCTGCGATATTTTTGCAAAAATCAATTTGCTTTTGGCTTGCTGGAAATTGTTTTTTCTCGCTGCTTCTTTCTTGTTTGTATGGCATAAAATCCATTTTAGAATGCACTTCTTTCATAAAATCGATATATTTTTTATTGCCCTCGCTAATTTCATCTAAGGTGTTCTCCATTTCTTTTGTAAAATTCAAGTCTAAAATCCACGCATTTTTATCGTTTTTAAAATGCGTGATAACGGATATTCCTAATGTGGTAGGAATAATCTCACGCTTTTTGTCTTTTGATATTTCTATATATTCTCTCTTTAGTAAGATTGGCAAAAAAGATGCGTATGTGCTAGGTCGTCCTATGCCTGTTTTTTCTAGCACTTCTATAAAATCTGATTCTAAATAGCGTCTTGGTGGATTTTTGTCAATTTGTTTTATACAAATTTCATCAATGCCAATTAAATCCCCCTCTTTATAAGGAAATAAGGATATTTCTTGCTCGTCTTCTTGGCTAGAATCTTTAGATTCTGTTTTATTAGAATATTCAAACACGCCTAAAAAACCTTTGTCAATGATTTTTTGAAACTTACTTTAAAATCCGTCATTTTTATTTTCAAAAACACGCTTGTTTTTTCATAAGTTGCGGGCTTACTTTGGCTTAAAATGGTATTTTGAAAAATTAAATCATATAGTTTTATCCCATCGCTATCTATCCCCTCTTTAGCGCAAATATTATTTAAATCCTCGTATTTGTGGCAATGTGTGATTCTTATTGCCTCGTGCGCTTCCGCTTGGGAATTTTTACCTGCGCTATATTCAGTATATTGATAAGTGTTTGGATAAATATTTGCATAAAAAGCCTTAGCCTCTTCTAAAAATTCTTTACTCAAAGATTCACTATCGGTGCGGATATAAGTGATTAAGCCTTTTTCAAATAAATTTTGTGCTAGTTTTTGGATTTTATCAGTAGGCAATCCTAATCTTTTGCTAGCTACTTTTAACAATTTGCTTGTAGTAAAGGGCTTTGGTGGGTTAGTTTTTGTGCTAGATTTATCGATTTTTGAAATAAGTCCTTGTTTAAGTGAGATAATTTCATCTAAAATTGCTTGTGCTTCTTGCTTTGTTGCAAATTTTATTTCTTTATCTTTTTGCTTATCGTTTTCATCTTGCGTTATTTTAATATGCTTAAAAAAGATTTTTTTGTCCTCAATATTACTTGAGGCTTGCAAAGCATATTCTTTTTTCTCATCATCACTCAAAGAATGAAATTTAGCGATTTCTTCTTCTCTATTTGTGATAAGTGATAATGCTGGTGTTTGCACTCTTCCTGCGCTTAATGGCTTATTGTAGCTTATGGCTTTTGTTAGTAAAGGACTTAGAATAAAACCTACCAAATTATCACAAATTCTCCTGCCTAAAAATGCTTGATAGTAGTTAAAATTTGTATTGCTAAATAATTTTGCCTCTTTTAATCCTTTTTTGATTCCGCTTTCGGTAATTTCGTGGAAATGTGAAAGAAAATGCAAAAAATAAAAATGCAAAAATAGAGTTAAAATCTAGCAAAAATGTGAAAAATAGCGGATTTTGGCAAAAAAAAAAAAACGATTTGGTAAAAAATTTGTGCTAAGATTTTGCGTTTTTAAGTGAAGCGTAGGCAAGTTTTGCAGTATGAAAATGGCACAATTTGCAAATATAAAATAACATAAAAAAAGGAGTCAAAATGACGCAGGCAGAGCAAATCAAAGCAGGCACAAGAGCAAACATAGTAACGCAGAATCTATCTAGCGCAACAATGCAAAAACTAGCTAAAAAAACACAAAAACTTTCTAGCGTAGCGGTGCAACAATTAGCTCAAAAAGTATCACAAAAAGCAACGCAAAAAGTAATTAGGGTAGGGCAGAATCTATCTAGCGTAGCGGTGCAAAATCTAGTTGGGGCAAGATTTAAGATTGTTGGAATTTTTGGGATATTTTTGTGCTTTTTTAGCGTAGCCACGCTAGAGGCAAAAATGCCACAAGAAGCAAAAGAGGCACAAGAATCCAAAGATTTGCAAGAATCTAAAACCTCGCAAGAATCCCAAAACCTAGAATCTAAAACAACAACTAACAAGCAAAATCTAGTAATTGATTTTGCAGATAGTATCAAAAAATATTATGAGGAATATGCGATTGAAGTTGGCATAAAAGGCGAGTGCAAAAATCACGCAAGTAGCCCCACAAAACCAAGCAATGCCTCAAAAACAAGCACCCCCGCAAAACAAGGCACAAAAGACACAAGCTATAAATCAAGTTTTACCTGCAAATATCCGCTAATAGATCCTTTTTCACGATTTGGGCTAAGTGAAATGAAAGATTTTTTTGCGATTAGCGATATGCAAACACGCGTGTCAATCCTAAATCAAAACGAGCTAAAAGACAGCGCAAAAGCCAAAATCATCTACACAAAAGATTTGACAACAAAATTAAGCAAGTTGCAAAGATTTTTCCCCAAAAATTTTACTAGCAACTCATATCAAAAGATTACAAATGAGGATTTTGAGGTTCGTGGTAATGGGGTCTTAAACACAAATGATGGCTTAAAATGGATAGTTGATATGACTTATGTTGTCTCTAGCCCCTACTTTAAGCAAAAGTCCCTAGCAGAAATACTATGGATAGTAAATGATTTTAGTTTGGATTCAAACGATGATGAAAAAGATGAAAAATGCAAAGAAGCATTGCGCGAAATAGGCACTAAAAAATCTATTTTTGAGGCAAAAATCACGGATTTGCCAAAAAATATTCAAGCGCAATGCAATGGCTTTATGGAGAATTTGGATTTTATGTCAAGTGTAAAAATCCAAATAAAAGAGCTAAAAATCTTGCTAGATTCTAAAAGTGTGCGCAATATCATCTATGAAGTGGTTGCAGATGAATACCAAAGAGATGGCAAAAAACTAACCCAACAAGAGTTTATCAACCAAGTAAAGCAAGCAAATGAAGCCTTGCATAATAATATCTCGCTATTTTCACTTGGCACAACCAAAGAAGAGAAAATGTTTAAAGAGTTTTTACTAAATCTTGCGGATAAAGTAACAAACGCCATCACGCAAAACAACAAAAATACGATGATAGGATTTTCTATCAAACATAGGCAGGGGCAAACTATCGATATTGGCAAATGGTTAAAAGTCGATGATAGAGAAGAGATTGAGTCTTTGATATGGAAAAATGTGTTTGATATGCAGTGGCAAGTCATCGATAAATAAAATAAACATATCGCTAAAATCCATACTAAAATCTAGCAAAACAAATGCGCGATATAGAAAAATGTGTAATATAAAAAATGCGTGCGCAACAATGTGGCAAGCAAAGATATGGCGAGCAAAAATGCGAGAAAAAGCTAGAAAAAAATGAGTAGAAAACTTATCGTTTTTAGCGGGGCTGGGCTAAGTGCGGATTCTGGGATAGCGACTTTTCGCGATAGTGATGGGCTGTGGGCAAACTATGATCCGATGGAAGTTTGTAATTTTCAAAATTGGGAGAAAAATTACGAGCTGGTGCATAGGTTTTATAACCTGCGTAGAGCGGAGCTAAGAAGCGTTAGCCCAAATGCTATGCACGAATTTTTGGCTAGCTTGCCAACATTTTTGGCGCAAGATTTAGCAAACAAAGATTTTAGAAGTGCTAGAAAATCTAGCACACAAGATATAGAGGTGGTGTATCTAACGCAAAATGTCGATGATTTGCTAGAGAGGGCGGGCGCAAAAAATGTCATTCACTTGCACGGGGAGCTAACCAAAATCATCTGTCCTAAATGCGGACATATCGTAGAAATCGGCTATGATGAGTTTGATTTATCTAGCGTGTGTCCTAAATGTGCTAACAAAAAGCTAAAACCAAAAATCGTGTTTTTTTATGAAAGCGCGCCATTGTATGAAGCAATGTATGCAGAATTTAGCTCGCTTGATAGGGGGGATTTGGTGCTAGTGGTGGGGACAAGTGGTAGCGTGATTCCTATCAGCTATATTTTAAGAAGCAATGAAAACATAGGCTATAAAATCCTAAATAATCTAGCCCCATCGCCACACATTGATGAGGGGATTTTTGATAGCGTGATTTATCAAAAAGCAATCAAGGCGATTCCACAAATTAGGCAAGAAATAAGCGCGTTTTTTGATAAAAGTTGATTTTAGATTTTGTAAGTGTGGTGGGGGGTAGTTACGGATTTTATGATTTTTAGCGTGTTTTTTAGGTGCTAAGTCTTTATGTCTAGCAAATGGTTTTCTAGCTCAAAAAGTGGTGCTACTTCGCTATCGACATAGACGCAAAAATCACAAATAATCCCCAAATCGCTTTTGTGTTTTTTTAGCAGAGTGGCGATTTTTTCGCTCATCACCCAAAATTGCGCTAATAAATTAGAATCGCTAGAATCTTTAGAATTTATTTTTTTAGATTTTGGCATTTGGCTAAAATTGCTTAAAACGCTAAAAATGCCTTTTATAGGACCAAGTGAGGGGAAAATGCCATAAAAATGCACTTCTTGTTTGCGCGATTTTTTGGTAGTCATTTGGAGTAAATGCTCTTTGTTTTCATCGCTTATCACAAGGCTAAGCACCCCTTGAGATAGGCAAAGTAGCGATTTTGATAGCTCGCTAAAATCTTTTTTATTTTCACACAATGCAAGTTCTTTTAGCAAAAATTCTTTTAGCTCATTTATAAAATCTTTTGGATTTTTTTGCAACTCTGCTAAATCGCTAAGACTAAATTTTAGTGGCGAATTTTGTAGATTTTCCATTATTTTTGGGTTTTTTATGAGATTGCTTAGGATTATTTGATTTGCCTCATTTTTTTGCATATTTGCCCAATAGCTTTTGCCAATCTCTAGCTTTATGGCGGAATTTGTGGCGATTTGACTTCTGCCAAGTTGCAATAAATATTCGCCATTTTTGCTCTGTGCTAGCACTTTTAAAAGCACGGGCAAGGAGGCGTTAAAATGTTTTGGATTGCTAGAATTGCCCGCATTTAAGGCAGAATCTAGCTTTGCAAGATTGCTAAGGGTTTGGAGGGGGTTTAGATTCATTGTTTGGATTTTGCCTTGCTTTTTTAGGATTTGGTAGATTTTATGCTAGCGCGGACAAAACTAAGGATCTGATATGATATGGCAAGCTTAGATTTTTTGCCTAAAAATTCTATGTCTTGTTTGCTAGCCAATGCCCTAGAATCTAGCAAATAAAAGCTATTAAAATCCGCTCCAAAAGGGCTAAAATCTTTGCCATTTTTTGCGTCATTTTCTAGGACATTTAGACATACGCACGCGCATTCTTTGCCACCTTTTTTGCTAGGTAGTAGCATTTTTTTAGCGTTTGTGATTGCATCTTGCAAAGTGTTTTTTTTATCAATACTTTCAGCCTTAAATCCTATTTTGTAGATTTTGTTGCTATCAATGCTTGCTAAAATATCTTGCGTGGCGCATAAATCTAGTGTTAGGTTTGGTAGGGTTGATTTTTTGATTTTATAGTTTTTGGGGGATTTTGGTGCGTAATCACACAATGCCGCTGCCATAAATAGCACGGGTTTTTTGCTTTTTAGTGTTTTATTTTTTGGCGATTTTTGGTCGCTAGATTTTGCGTTGCTAGAATCTATGGTTTGTAGGCAAGAATCTATCGCGCTTTTGTAGTCGTCATTGTTATTTGCGCTTAGGCATTGTATCTCTTGTGGCAAAAAGCCATCGATTTTAGAGGATATTAGCGTTACTTTTGCACCTAGCGTGTAGGCTGCTTTTGCAAGTGCGATTGCTTGCTTGCCACTTGAATAGTTGCTTATAGCGCGCACGGAGTCAATCTGCGCGCTTGCACCACCGCCTGTGATGATGACTTCTCTGCTTTTCCAAAAATTACATTCTTGCCAAAAATTATTGTTTTGCCACAAATGATTTTTTTGCCCAAAGCCACTTTGTGAAATATCGTTGCAAAATCGCGCTTCAAAACTCGCTATTTCAAAACTCGCTCTAAGTGTGCGAAAAATCATCTCTTCTACTTCTGCTAAAGCCCCCACTCCATAGGTATTGCACGCTAGTAGGGCTTTTTTTGGTGGGATTATTTCAACGCCAAAATCTTGCAAGATTTTAAGCGCGTTTTGCACTTGATGGGAGTCAAACATTTGGGTATTCATAGCAGGTGCAAGCAGGATTTTTGTCTCATTTTTATTTATCGCTAGTAGGGTTTGAGTGATTAGGTTATCTGCGATTCCATAGGCGATTTTTGAGATAGTATTTGCTGTTGCAGGGGCGATTATGACAATGTCTGCCCATTTTGCGTATTGTATGTGGTTTATAGATTTTGGTTTATTAAAATCAAAAACGCTAGATTTTGTATCGCTAGGATTTATGTCGCTAAAATCTATATTATTTTTTGCCAAATCTACCCAACTCTCTGTGTCTTTATGCAAGACTTCATTATGGCTTAGGGCTTCAAAACTAAGGGGGGAGATAAATCTTTTTGCCCCTTTACTCATCACAACAGCGATATTTGCCCCTAGTTTTTTTAGCCCGCTTAGTAGCTCTAATGCCTTAAAAGCTGCGATAGAGCCACTCACACAAAGCAAAATATTCACTTTATATAGCGGGTGCGTATCGGGATTTTCTTTTGACATTTTATCGGGCATTTTATCGCTTGATTTAGATAGCATTTTTTCTCCATTAGTTTTTGTAATATTGGGTTTTGTGAGAGAATTTTAGCATTCTTTATTCTTAATAGAGTATGATTTTATTTGCAATTACGATTCCATTTTATTTTACAAAAAGGCATTGGCTAGATGATAAAAATGACATATCGCCAAAAACTGCGCAAAATCACGCGTATCGCATTGCCATCAGGGGCAAGTTCCTTGCTAGACATTATCATAATGGCGTTAGGAATGGTGTTTATGGGGCATTTTGGGCAAGAACACATTGTGGCAGTTTCGATTGCTATGCAGTTTATGATGATGTTTTTTGCAATCAATGCAGTTTTTTACATTGGCACAAATGCCCAGATTTCTAGGTTTTTTGGGGCTAGGGATTCGCAAAGCGCGTCTATGGTTTTTTTTACACTTTTTTTGTGTTGTGCGATTTGTGGGATTCCACTTGTGTGCGTGGCATTTGTGAGCGCGGATTGGTTTATAGCGTGGTTTGATTTGAGTGAAAAATCTAGCACACTTACCAAACAATTTTTAAATATTGCGATTTTTACTATCCCTGCAATGCTTCTAAAAAATCTCATAACTGCCGCGTTTGCTGCTATGGGAAATACGCTTAGCGTGTTTATCATACGCATTTTTAGCACGATTTTTTGCGTGGTAAGCAACTATTTTTTGATATTTGAAGTGCGTGTAGAGATTTTTGGCGAAGTTTATCAACTAGGCGCAGGGCTAGGAATCATAGGCGCAGCACTTGCAAGCGTGCTTACAGGGTATTTGGAGCTATTTTTATCAGTCTTGCTTGCCTGCAAAAAAGGCAAATTTTTTACGCAACGATTTGGAATCGTTTGGAAATATTTTTATATCGCGCTAAAGATTGGGATTCCCACAGGCATAGAGCGGTTTTTGACACTTGGCTCGCTTGTGCTTACTACGCGCTTTATCGCTAGTTTTGGGGATATTGCCGTAGCTGGCTCACAGATTGGCTCGCGCATAGAATCTTTTGCGTTTATGCCCGGATTTGGCTTTATGGTGGCGGCTATGTCGCTCACAGGGCAAAATCTAGGAGCAAATCGCGTGTGGTTGGCAGAGGATTTGAATAAAACGATTTTGCAAATCTCTAGCGTTGTGATGGGGATTTTGGGCGTTTTTATGGCGGTATTTGCGCTACCTTTAAGCAAAATTTTTTATGATGATAGCGCGGTCATCGAAGTGGCAAAATGGTATTTGTGGGCAGTGGGACTTAGTCAAATCCCGCTTATTTGGGTGTTTGTGCTTGATGGAGTTTTGCGCGGAGCTGGGATAACAAAACGAAGCCTTGTGATAAATGCGACAAGCATTTGGCTTTTTCGCATAGCTCCTATGTGGATAGGGATAGAATGCGGGCTTGGGATATGGTGGGTGTTTGTGCTGATTTTTGTAGAGACATATATAAGGGCTGGGCTTTTTTATGTGGTGTATGCTAGAGGTAGCTGGAAACGGGCGGGGAAAGAGTTGTTTTAGGTTTTGGTTTTGTATTGTTTTTGATTTTGGCTAGATTGTGGATTTTGGGTATTTTTTGGGGTGTTGATTGTTGATTTTATTTATGTGGCGGTGTTTATTCGCGCACGATGATAGGTGCAAGGCTATTTGTTTTGGCAAAATCTTGTGCCTCCGCTTCGCTACTAAAGCCCTGCACAAACACGCGATACAAATCATTATCCTCTTTTATGAAAACATTATAATCTTGCGTAATTTCTTCAAATTTTTGCTTGGTGGATTCTGCTCCCGCTTTTTGCCTAAATACGCCTACTTGGAGTGAAAAAACCCCACCTGCAACGGCTTGTTTTGTCTCGCCCACTTCAAATTCATCTTGTATCGCTTCATTTGCGATATTGAGAGAGTTTTGGTAGTTTTTATCTACTTTGCCACCAAATCCTATCACTTCTAGACGCACTTTTGCTGTGCCGTGTTTTATCATATCGATGTCTTTTGCGGCGACATTTGAGAGGTCGATTATGCGTCCTTCTACAAATGGTCCTCTGTCATTTATGCGCACTATGGTTGTTTTGCCATTTTCTTTATTTAGCACTTTTACAATCGTATTCATAGGGAGCGTCTTGCTAGCGGCGGTGTGGGCGTGCATATTGTAAGTTTCGCCATTTGAAGTTTTTTTTGCGTGAAAATTTGGTCCATACCAGCTTGCTATGCCATCAAAAGTTTCGCTTATTTTGACTTTTGTGGGGTAATACCATTTGCCAGCGATTTGGTAGGGTCTCATCGTGGCACGCTGTATGGCATCTGATTCTCTCATACCATACATTAGCGATGCGCCAGCCCCACTAAAAGAATCAATAGGCGCGTTGCTTGCATTGAAATTTTGCTCAAAAAGTTTGCCAAAACTCGTGTTTTTTGCTCGATTAGAAAAATCTCTGCCAAAGGCTTTTTCAAGTCGTTCATTTTCAAATACTTGATGCGCAAAATGCCCTGATTTACCCACAGAGCGATAGCTTGCCAATGCTTCATAGTCTTTAAAAGCACCAAGCCCGCCACGATATACGCTTTCATTTGCGCAACCTGTAAAAAATAATGTGCTAGCAAATATCGCTGATATAAATAGCGTGATTAGATTTTGGTGTGAGTGGTGGGAGGTTTTTTTAGCGTTAGAAGTGGAGGTTTTGGGGTGTTTAGATGCGTTTGCAGAATCTATGCTGTTTTTTTTACTATGTATTTGCGTGGGAGGAAAAAGCATAGATTCTTTGTGTTATTTTATATGTTTTTATGGTGTATCGCCACTATTTTTGCGCGATTTTATCACTAGAAGCAAGAGGGACAAGAAGTCTTTGATTTGCTGTGATTCTAGGTTTTTCGCTTAGATTGTTGGTGGATTTTAGAGTGGCTACGGTAATGCCATATCGTTTTGCGATACTTGCTAGATTTTCGCCTTTTTTGACTCTGTGAAACATAAATTGCGCGATTTTTGCATTGTCTTGGTCAAAATTTTGCTTAAAAAACGCGAGTTTATCATAGGGCAGGTATATGGAGTATTCTTGTTGATTTGGTGGTAAGAAATGATAAATAATGTGTCGGTTATATTTTTTGATGTCTTCTATGTCCATTCCCGCACCTGCTGCGATAGATTCTAGCATTGTACCGCCTTTGACTTGCACTTCGGCTAGCGTATCCATAGCACCGCGATTTAGCAGATATTCTCTATCAGAATCACGCATTTTTTGTAAGTTGCCAAAAGCAAGCGACATACTTAAAATCGTGCGAATATAGTTTCGCGTCTCGGCGGGCAGGTATTTTGCTTTTTCATCAAGCAAGACATTTAAGTCCTTTGTGCCAGCTTTTGCGATGGCTTTGTTTAGCCGTCCTAGCCCGCAGTTATAAGCCATTGCAGCTAGATACCATTCGCCTGTGGCTTGATATAGGTATTGTAGGTAGCGGATTGCAGCTTTTGTGCTTTTTATCGGGTCGCGCCTCTCATCTACATAATCATTGATGATAAGTCCCATATCTCGCGCTGTAAAGCTCATAAACTGCCAAATGCCACTTGCTTTTTTGCGACTGTATGCTTTGGAAGAAAAGCCAGATTCTGCCATCGCTAGAAACAAAAACTCTTGTGGGATTCCACCTTTAGCAATCATTGAGCGGATAATAGGTATAAACTCATAGCTTGAGTCAAACTGCTGGACAAATCTCGCCCATCGTTTATCATCGCTTTGTGAATGCAAAATCGTATTTGTTTTTAGGCTTGCTAAAAATTCCTCGCTAACCCCAAAAGAATTAAGCGTAGAAATGCTTTTATTATCGGGGCTAAAGCCACCATTTGTGGTGCTTAAAAATCTCTCGCTTGGCGTGGTGTTTGTTGTGGGTTGTATAAATGGTAGGGTATTTTGGGGATTTGTCGCATTTGTAGTGGTAAGAGGATTTTGGTTTTCTGTGGGTGCTATGTTGGATTGCGCGCTGTTTTGGGTGTTTGTGGTAGAATCTAGCGAGGTAGATTCTATATTTTGCAAGTTTTGTTGAGAATCTTGGTTTTTTAGATTTTGGTTATTTATCGCGGTGTCTAGGTTATTTGATAGATTATTTTGCAGAGAATCTATCGCAGGATTTTCGCCGTTATTGCTGTTTGGGTCTATGCCGAAATTTATATAGCTTGGTTGCTCGCCAGAATCGTTAGAATCCAATAACAAATTTTGGCTAGAATCTAGCACGCCACTCCGCAAAGCATTGCTAGAAAACACATCAACAGCATTGCTTGCATTTAGCGCGTTTATAGCACTTAGACTCAATGCACCTACACTTACAAAAATCCCTTTTAGTAAAAAATTTGATATTTTCACCGATATTCTCCTCTAGGCTACTAGCCTTTAATGTGATGCCCAAAAACAAATCTAGCATTATAGTTGATTTTTGCTATTTTTTAGTAAAAATTAAATAAATTTTGCGCATTTTGTGTCGTTAGGCTCGCTATTTTCTCTGCTTCAATCCCTAGAATCTCCCCCATACGCGCACAAATAAGCGGTATGTATTCAGGGCTGTTGCGCTCACCACGATAAGGGTGAGGGGTGAGATATGGCGCATCTGTTTCTAGTAGCAATCGATTTTGCGGTATAAGAGGCAGGACTTCAAGCAATCTTCTAGCGTTTTTAAAAGTCGCAACCCCACCGATTCCATAATAAAATCTTTCACTTAATCCTAGCAGGATTCTATCAGCATTGTAGCAGTGCAAAACCCCCCGCGCTTGCTTGTATGAGGACAAAATCTTATAAGCATCATTGCTTGCTTCACGGATATGAACAATAAGTGGCAAATCTTTTTCAATCGCTAGCTCTATTTGCTCGATAAAAAGGGCTTTTTGCGCAAGTTTTATCGCTTTTATTTGCTCCATTTTTTTGTCTGCTTCATTTTGTGAGTCCTCCTGCGCTATTTTTGGCAGATAATAATAATCTAGCCCACATTCCCCGATAGCCTTGCATTTTGACTCATCGATAAAACGGCTAAGACTTTCCCTAAAATCCGCTTCTTTGTCAATATCGCAAGGGTGCAATCCGTACGCAAAATATACCCCCTCATATTTATCACTAATGTGCTTTGCTTTTGACAAAGTGTGCGGGCTTGCAGCGGGGATTAGGATTTCTCGCACGCCAAGCGCGTAAGCATTGCTTATCACCAAGTCCAAATCGCTATCATATCGCGTATCATCTAAATGACAATGTGTATCAATAAAGTGCATTTTTATCCTTTAATCATTCTAAAATAAGTAAAAATCTCTAAATTTTGTTAAAATTCTAGCAAAAATTTCACTAGCAAAAAACTTCAAAATCATAGCAAAATCTATGAAAATATGTTTATTTTAAGTTTATAAGGATTTTAGATGTTTAGCGGACTTGTGCGCGAAATAGGGGAGATTAAGAGTTTTAAAAATGATATTTTGCGTGTGAAATGCACCCACAAAGCCCAAATCGGAGATTCTATCGCGGTAAATGGAATGTGCCTAACCGTGATAGGGCTACATAGCGATGGATTTTCTCTAGAGATTTCTAAGCATTCCCAAAATCTAGTCGCGCTTGAAAATTACAAAAATACCGTGCATATCGAGCCTGCGTTGAGGGCGGATTCTAGGCTTGATGGGCATTTTGTGCAGGGGCATATTGATTGCATTGGCGTGATAAAAAGCATTGTCCCAAAGGCAAATGCGACTATGTTTGAAATCGCTCTGCCTTATGAAAAAATAGAAATGATTATCCCGCAAGGCTCAGTCTGCATAGATGGCGTAAGCCTTACGATTGCAAGTGTGGGAGCGGATTTACGCCCAAATCAACACCACGCACAAAATGCCAAACAAGAAGCGATTTTTTGCCTAAGCATTATCCCGCATACTTTGCAAAACACGCTTTTTTGCACTTATAAAGTCGGCAGGCGAGTCAATATCGAAACTGATATGCTTGTCCGCTCTATCGTGCATATTTTACACAACAAAATCCAAAGCAATGCGCAAAATAGCGCGACTTGGAGCGAGCTAGATTCTATCGCGCTAAGGTATTAAAGCACAAAACCTAACACAAAATCTACAAGGCACAAAATGCAAAAAAAATTTCGCAACTATCAACATAGCCAAAATCTATCAAACACAAAAGCCGCCGCACTTGCATATAATGAAAAACAAGACATAGCACCAAAAGTCCTAGCAAGCGGTAAAGGCGAGGTGGCAAAAAAGATTATCCAAAAGGCAAAGGAGTTTGAGATTCCGCTTTTTGCAAATGAGGAGCTAGTCAATATGCTTTTGGAAGTAGAGGTTGATGAAAATATCCCTGTGGAGCTATATAGCGCGGTTGTGGAGGCATTTATATGGCTACATAATATCGAGCAAAAAGCCCAAATTAGCCAAAATCAATAGCCCAAAATTACAAGCAACACCGCACAAGCAACACTGCGTATGTAAAATAAACAAAAAAGGCATAAAATAAGTGAAAAAAAATGTTTTGATTTCTTTTTTTATTGGTATGAAAAACGCATTTAGCGCATTTGTGGCAGGTTTTATTTTTGTGCTAAATGCTAGTTTTTTTAGCGGTTGCGCGTTTTTGGATTTTAACAAATCTGCTAGGCTAAGCGGATATGAGCAAACAAGGCAAAATCTAGCCATAACTTCTAGCCACACAAAAACAGCCACTTCTACAAAAACAGCCACAAAATCAATTACAAAATCTAGCCAAAATAATGAGCAAAAGGATTCTACAAACTCCACAAATGTAGCCACGCAAGGCACACAAACCACGCTAGGAGCGGGCGTATTGGCAGAATCTGGGTTGGTGGATTTGGATAATACAAAAGATTTTGCGCAAAGCATTCAATCTAAAGAGGATTTTATCCTTAGCGAGCTGTATAAACAGCAAGAATCTTGGGCTAGCACGCCATATCGCTCAGGTGGGATAAAGCGTGAGGGTGCGGATTGTAGCGGGTTTGTGATGGTGGTTTTTGATGAGAGTTTTTCTCTGCAACTTCCTAGAATCACGCTAAACCAAATGGCGCAGGGCGAAAAAATCGCTGGCAGACACATAGGTAGCAAAAAATTACGCCCTGCAGATTTGCTGTTTTTTCGCACTGGTAGGGGAGCGCACGGCTATCATGTGGGGATTTATCTACAAAATGGCGATTTTATGCATCTATCTACAAAAGGCGGGGCAAAGATTGTGAATATTTCAAATAAATATTGGAAAGATAGGCTTAGAAAAGTCGTGCGCTATGAGATTCCATAATATTTTATAGCGCATAGATTTTCATTTGGTTTTGTCAAAGCAAAATCAATGGTTATTTCTTTGCAAAAATGCAAATCCAAAACCTGTCATAATCCTATTTAAAAGATGAGAAAGTAAAATGTATGAGGCAAATATAGCATTATGGGCGAAAATCGTTAATTTTTTGGGATATGTGGCGCACGAGCTTGGCTTTGTCGTTATAAAAATTTTCTTTTTTATGGGAAGCGGAACTATGGAGATTTTGGCTTTAATTTTTTTGCTATTTTTCGTTGTCGCTGGGGCTTGGACGCTTTATACGCAAGGGCGAAGCGCAAAAATCTTACTTGGCATTTTTTGGGTCTTTTGGCTTTGCATTTTTGACTACGCGCTGTTTGAGACATTTTTAGCAATTCCGCTTAAAGGGCTAGATTTAAGGGACTTTTTTGCCCTTACATTTGCGATAATGCTTTGTATCGTGGGTTTGGCAAGTCTTATTTTGCATAAAAAATTCCCAAATTTTTGGCTTTTTTATCCTTATGTGTGCTTTTTTATCGGCATCGCGGTGCTTAATATTTTGTCATTTTTTAGCGAAGCACCACGCGACAAAGGCACTTATGTCGATGATGATGAAATCTATCTCTGGCGCACGCTATCAGGGCTTTTTGTGGCATTAAGTTTGGCAGGACTTTACACACTTTTTAAACGCAAAAAACTTATATGCACACTTATTTTTGTAGCGATTTGTGTGCTATGGGCGTGGAGTTTTGTGCATTTTAGCACTTAAAATTTTACATTTTTATAAATGCCTTTTTAAGATTCATTAAATCAAATTTTGTATATACTTCTATCAAAAATACATATAAAAAGGTGCGAAAATGCTAGCAAAGGTTTTCAAAATTGGCAATTCTATGGCGATTCGCATTCCAAAGGGCGTGGATTTGGCAAATATCCGTGCATTTGAAGTGCAAAAATTAGGCGAAAATATCTTGCTAAAACCCACAAATAACGGCGATTCGTGGAGTGGATTTTTTGAAGCGGTGGCTCAGTTTCGGGGCAAAATAGAGATTACAAACGATGACAAACCACAAGGTAGGGACTTTGGCAAAATATTTACTTGATACAAATATCTTAACTTATTTGATAAACCACAATCCGCCAAAAGTCTTTGAAAAAATCGCCACGATGGAGGTTAGCGACTTGGCGACTTGTTCTATTGTCGCAAGTGAGCTATTTTTTGGCGTGGAGAAGTCTAAATTTAAGGCACACAACGTAAAAGCGTTAAATCAAATGTTGGATTTGCTTGTGATTTATGACTTTGGGTTAAAAGAGGCGCGAATCTATGCGAAGATTCTGGCAAATTTGGATAGCAGTGGGCAACTATCGGCAATATGGACATGCCAATTTTTGCGGTGGCTTTGGTAAATGAGCTAATTTTAGTAACGAATAATGAGCGCGAATTTACGCGAATTGTAGGACTTAAAGTCCAAAATTGGACGCTGTGATTTTATGTAAAAATTTTTGGCTCAACCCAACTTAAGCGGTTGATTTCTTATCATTTTTAGCAAGATTTTATACAAATCTTGCTTTTGTATTTTGACATTTCAATGCTACTGCTAGCCTTATATCTAAATTCTGTTTCTTTTAAATGAAGCAAAAAATTCTCTTTTTTGATTCATTTAATTTAGTAAGTCTATGCTCTGCATAGCCACTTTTGCTTGTAGTTGCAAGTAAAATGAAGCAAAAACATTTTCAATGCCATTTATATGATTTTTACCTAACGCAAACTCATTTTTGCTATGTTTGACTCGATAATGTGCTTTTGCACCACTGCTTGCAGTTGTAAGCGTAATCGAAGCAAAAAATCCACTAGCCCATCATAAGCCCTCCAATCATCATACAATTTTGCACTATAAAATTCTGTCTCACTCATATTGCTTAAATTCTGTATTATAGGCAAAAGCTCATCTGCCAAGCAATGCTTTACAATTTGGGTATAAACACAATTATTTCGTTTTAGCATACCTTCTGCTTGCAGTTGTAAGTCAAATAAAGCAAAAACACAGGTGTTTTTTTACCTGCTCCTTAAGTCTCTTTTGCCTCTTACTCTTTTAGCGCCCAAAATCTATATCAAAAGATTGCTTTCATCAACTTCAATTTCACATTGCATTTTAGAAGTTTTCTCATATTCTTTGGCGATTAAAATGCGGATTTGATTGATGATTTTATTGACACTTTGACGAGAAATGTTGCTTAATTTTGCAATTTTAACAGCCTCAATATCAAGACTTCTTGCAAAAGCTACAAGCGTAAGCGAAGTAGAAACATATTTAAGAATCTTTTTTTAAATCTATCTTGTTTTTGATTCTCTTAGCCTCTTAAATTCTTGCAAAGTTTTTTATTATGTGGTGATATACTTGTTTTTCATCGTGTAAATCATAACTTAAAGCTCATTTGTGTAATTTTTAAGCTTAAAAAGAGAATCCTTTTAATTTTTGGATTTTGGCATTTTATAATAAGTTAGGTCAAAAGTAGCATTACGATTCAAAATCTAATCCTTTATTCAAGTATTTGCACTGCATATAGCCTTGAAATATGCGTAATTTTTCTGGGTTTCTCATATATGTTTTGTTGTATTCATTATCAAATTTTGGACATTCTGTTTCTTTATTAAGGCAAGTGTTAATTCTTAAAATATCCACCTTGCACCATTCGTCATTTAATATATCTAAAACCAAAATATTATAATCAAATAATGAATCATTTAAAAACACCACTTTGCCTAATTTATCTTTATATTTTTTGTAATATTTACTTTGAAAAAACCTTTGTAATTGTAATTTTTGATTTGCCCTTATTGCGGAACTTTCACTTGTTTTATCAAAAGAATACCCTGCAATATTATAATCTTGGATAGCTAGTTTAACTATTTCATTATCATCTTTTATTTGTGGAGAACTCCGCAAAGAAGCAAAAATATTATCATTGTGTGATTGTAGCATTGTCTCGTAGAGAAGTTTAATTGCTCTATCATCAATGTCACTAAATTCATCTTCAATTTGTAAATAAAGGGACAATATTTGAGAATCTAAATTTGAGCTAAAACTTTCTGTGTAAAGAAAATCTAGCGTTGGTTTGGATAAATCATTCCAAGCCTCTTCATAAGGCAATTCACCTACGCTATTTTTTAATATTTCTTTGATATGCAGAATTGTTGCAGTAGGAAAATATAAAGGAAAATCATATTCTAATGCAAACTCCCTTCCGCTAGGATTGAAAAATTTGCTAATCTGTAAATTGCTAAAAGTTACCTCCACAGGCACAATAATGCTACCTAAATGTCTATGAAAAAACGGGTGATATTTTTATCCTAATGATAATAAAGTTGCATAATTTATATCATAGGGGATTGTTGTGTTAGGCTCTGATTCATAAGGGCTAATTTGAATGTTAATATTTTTTCCAAACAAATATAGCCAATCGATATGATTAAACATATCTTTTATTTCTCGTGGCATATCATCATTAGATTCATAAAAATCATCATTTTGAACCATAGATTCAACCCATTTGTCATTTAACACAAGCATACTATTTTTATCTGGCACAAAAAATAAATGAAGCATTTTGCTATGTTTTATCTCGTTGTTCCAATAGATTTTTAGCATTCCTTTTTGAGTAAAAGTTTGTCGCGTATATTTTTTAGCAAATGCTTCGTGGCTAGATTCGTCATTATCATAATCAAAAAAATATGTGCGAAAAATCATTTGATTCTCCTAATTATATTTTTCAAGTTAAACAATAACGCCCAAATGCCAAATTCTATAAAAAATAACATACTAGGCACAGCCCATTCATAAAAAAACATACTTATAGTCTCAAAACGCCAACTAAGAATCACACACCAAATCAAACTCAATGTATTAACAAGCAGTTTTGCCCTAAAAGGTGTAGCGTTAAATACCACACAGCCTATCATTAAGCCTAAATAAAATTTTAGCATAATTGCAAGATAAAAATTATGTGTGAGATAATAATCAGAGTTAAAAATTTCAGGCTCATCAAAACTAAAATAATATCCCTCCATAATAATATCAATATATAAATCTCTACACAAAAAATAAATAACAGTAAAACATATCGTATATAGATAATTTACATATTTAAATGCTATATACATATTTTGGATATATGCAAAAAAGCGTAAGATAAGTAGTGCCAAAACAATCGATAATGGTAAAACAATGTAAAATATTGGTTGGGAGTAGTTATAAAGGAATGTATTCATTGTCGTAATATCCTTTTCTTTCTTTTTGTTGTAACTCTATTCCGTAATCAATCCCTTTTTGATTGGCTACTATATCTGCATAACTAAAACCATATCCAAAAAACATATCTTTTATTTCATTTAATATTCCGATATCTTTTACGCTTCTAGCCTCGCCTGTAGAATAAACTAATCTAGCACTTTCCAAAAAATGCAAGACTTTATCTGTTCCATTTTCGTCATTATCATATTTTGGCACATAGCTTTCATACAAATGAAAAATAGCTATACCACCCTCTTTACTTGCACCATTTTCTTTGCTATACATAAAATATCTAAGATTTTTAAAAGTTTTCATTAAGTCGTTTTCAAAGTTTGCATTTTCTAGCATATACCTCCCAAATTCTACATAATAATCTTTCGGAAAATTATCTTTATAAATTTTATAATCAGCGATGAGTTTATCTAAAGCTACATAAATCAATGGATTTTTACTCATATCTTTGCGATTGATAATATCAATAGTGGATAGGGCAATTTTTCTACAATCTTTTTTCTTTATTATTTGGTTTGTATCGCTCCAAGACTTTAGTATTCTTGCTATATTATTGGTGCTGTCTTGCTTAATAAGATCCAATAATCCTATCTCAATATCATTTAAATTAAATTTTATGGGATAGATTTCGCCTTTTTGTTTATTTAATGCATATATTGTTGCTTGTGATTGGTTTGCTTGCTCTGCCTTATCAAACTCATTTTTTACCACCACCATAATATGATTTGTTGCGTTAGGCATATTTCCAAATGTTTGTTTAAAATTTTTATCATTAAAAGTATTTTGCAATGTTTTTATGATAGAAATGCCTCTCTCTAGTTGATTCTTTCCTCCAATTTTTTCTTCTAATAATAAACAGCCCCTTGAATTTGGAGGATTTTTCCCACTATGAATCAAAATCGCCCTATCTTGTGATAAATAATCATTATATAATTTTAGCACATTACTTTTATAGTTTTCACTTGAAGTATGCCAAGCTACGCTGTATCTGCCCTCTGGGATTCGCAATTCTAAATCAGGCGTAATGCAATCAGGTCCGCTTCGCTCTAGCACATAGGCCTTGCTTGTTTTATTTTTATTGCTATTCTCAAACTCCCATTTATTTCCATCTATACACATACTAAATTCTGCTTTTGTGGATTGTGTGGTTTGTGATACACGCTTTATGTGTATTATGATTCGTTTTTTATACATTATCTTTAAGGGAATTGCTGAATCTATTTTAAGATTTTTAAGTAATTCTATAAAATCTAAAAAATTATTGCCCAAATTGATGTTGCCATTTTCTAGAGAAAATTTTGCATTGTTAATCGTGCCAACTGCTTTATGACATTCTTTGGTTTCATAAATATATAACGAAGTCGCGTTGGAATTATTATCTAGTTTTACAAAAAAATTGCCCTCTTTAATGACTTGTTTTGCATTTTGCAATCTCGTATCATAGTGAAAATACTCATTGTTAATGTGTTTAATGCGCAATCTATCTTGCATTTGTGCGTTGCTAGTAGCCTTGCCACTTCTTGCACTCCATACGCAATGTTTGTTTTTATGATAAAACAATCTTTCATTTTCATAAAAAGCTAAATGTTCTCCATCAAACAATAAAGAAAAACTATTTTGGATAATTTTTAGCTCAACACGATAGATTCGCTCCACTCTTTCTTTTGTGTCGGTTGTTTTGTCTGTGTTGATATTGATAATATTTGCATACATTACTTCATCTGCATCGCCTATGTAGGCAAAAATACGGATTCTTTTAGCATTTTTTCTCTCACTTGGTTTAAGCATTGAGAGATTAAAATAAATATTTGTCCCTTGTTGCTTATTTATAAATTGAAGATTTTTAGCTACTTGTTTAACTTTTAGTCGCGTATGTATATCGCTATTTAACACTTGATAATACCACTGAATTTTATCTAAATCTTGCAGTGCGATTGTTTGATCTTCTGCAAGATTTCTTTGATAATAAGTTGTTTTGTTTTTGTCGGTAGATTCTTTTTTTTCACCACCATTTTTATTTTTATCAAAATCATACAAAAAAGCTTGTATTCGTAGCGTTTGTCTCTCATCAATGCTCCAAACTTCATCTTGCCACTCATCTATAAACGATTCAAAAGAATTATCCATAGTTATAGGTTCATTGTTTGTTTTGTAGGCTTTCAATACACCTATAATGGCGTTTTCTTGTTGTTTTTTGTTGAAATAAAGTGTTGCAGGACATTTTTTATAATTATTAGGGGTTAAAATCTTGTTTGTGATACATCTAGTTGTTCTTTGTTTTGAATCTACCTCTTTTGACAAATAATATGGACTTTTATTATAATCATTGTCGTTTATAAGCGTAACGCTAAAAAAGTCTCCTCTCTCATTGTGTGGAATCTCAAATATAACTTCGCCATTTGCAGTTGTGATTTTAGATTCATAGCGTTGTTTAGAATCTATGTTTGTGATTTGAATCTCTTTGTTTTTTAGGGGAGTTAGCAAATCATAATCTTTGATGATGAGTTTAAATGGGAATGTATCTTGTGTGTCCATATTGCTTGCCTGTTGTTTGGTGTTATTATGTGTGGGTATAACTTGAATGATTTTGGTTTGTGTGTTTTTGTTTTGGTTATATTAGTTGTTTTAACTATTTGAATCCTTTTGTGGTTGTTTTAGTTGCTTGAATTTGTTTGTGTTGCTTGTGCTTCTTGAATCGTTTGTGCTATTTGAATTATTGAGATTATCGAAATTATCTAAATCATTTGATTTATTTGAATCTATACCTTATTTAAATTTACATTACAGGTTATTTTTATTATTTAGGTTATGTTAGATAAATTGCTTTTATTTAACCTTATTTAATTTGTTTCTTTGTTTTGTTGTTTTGTTTATATGGCAGGTTTATTTTGTTTGTATCGTAGGCTTATTGAAAATTTAGCTATTTTATCAAAATAGTTTTATGATTATTCTAACTTTAAATCTAGTTTTTGCATCATTTCTTTGCTCCAGCCTTTTGGAGGGTTTGTGATGCTAGGATAGATTCTAGGGAAAAATTCGATATATACGCTTTTGTTATCGCTTAATTCAAAATAGTATTTGCCTAGTGGGGAGGGTGTGATTTTGCTTGCTTGTTCTATTTGGCTTTCACTCATATCATATATTTCATATTCTTGGATTTGGCTTATTGGTTGGTTTGGGGAGGTAAAAGAGAGTGAATTACGCCATTTGGTATGATAATGCCCCTTTTCATCAGTTGGAATATAATTTTGAGCTTCTAAGTTAAAAAAGCCATATTCCCAGCCACTGTGAGAGCTAGCGCGTATTTCATCTTTTAACTCTTTGGATAAATCGCTATGATATGTAGCACTAATATAATTTCTTAGTTTGTAAAACAAATATTTCGACTGCTCATATTGTGATATTTTCTCATCATCTATATAGCTAGCTATATTAAATAACATATTGTTTTTTTCTGCAAGGTATCCTTGATAATAACGAATTGTATAATTTCTCAAACTCCACACTAAATACGCATAAAACAACTCATCATATAATAAGATTTTATGATTTGGTTGATTGGTTTTAGCTAGAAAATCAAGGGTGATTAAATCAAGCATATTATTGCGGATAATCTCGCTAGTGTCGATATATCGCTTTATCATAGATTCTGGCAAAACCCCTTTTTGTGTTAGATTTTCAAAAAGACTATTATGCAAATGATATGCTTTAATGCCGTGATTTTTATTTATAGATTCTATGTAGTTTGCGATAAATTCTGTGTTTTCTTGGTGTAATTGTGTGAAATATGAGATGATTTGCTCTTTTGTTAAAGTAATATTTGCTTTGCTATTTTTGCAAAGTGTTTTTACATTATTAGCGTTGTATATAATGTATTTACCCCTATTTGCACTATATTGTGCTTGAGGTGGAACATATTTTTTATTTATCTCATCAAGCCATAAGGGATTGATTTTATCCACCTCATTAGCGATATTTACTATGTTTGAGGGGATAAATTTTGGAACTAAAATGCCTTGTTTATTTTTCTTAAAAATAATTTTACCAAGATATAAGCCTACTTTATGGTCTAATATTTGGTATTCATCATTTGGACACCAATTATCAATAGCATTTATATTTGTGTTGATTCCCAAATATATTTCTTTATCGGATCGATTGCGCAAGAAGTCGTTGTGGATTTTTGGATTCCGCACCATTTTTGTTTTCATTATTTTACTCCCGCTTTTTGTCTAAAATTCCAAGCTACCACCCTAGAATCTCTCTCGCTTGGTTGGATATAATATATGGGAGAATCGCTATTTGCACTATATTTTATCCCTTGTTGGCACACAGATTCTGCAAAAATATCAAAAATAGCGCATTCTTTATCATAAGCGTCAAAGATTTGATTATGGTTTTTAGAAATATAAAAAGCGTTATTATGATAAATCAATTTTGCTACGCTACTTTTTGCAAGTTTGTGTTCTTGCGCTTTCTCAAAAATATACCACATATAAAAATGTCTAAATTCGTGTATTATCGTATCAATAAAATCAATCAAGTCATTTTTATCAGTGCTATCTGGCTTATCAACACTGATAGTATTGGTATTCTCATCATAAGCACCAAAATTGCCATCCCCTGGATTGGTATCAATCTTTGGTCTAAATTTTTTTTCTATGTTTAATTCATTACAAATATCATTGATAAAGTCTGTGATAAGCTGTTGCCAATCTATATCTACTTTGCTGTATAAACATATATTTTCAAATTCTTGCTTATAGTTTCTTGCATTTGGTTTTATAGAATTGCATAAACCACATATATATACTATTGATATTTTATTTATAAAATAATATCTATCCCACACATACACTTCATTATCACTTGTTATATTGTTGATAAAATCCTCATTCCCCAAATCAAATCTATAATAAATATAAGCGATTTTGCAAGCAATTTGTGGATATTTTTTGTAAAAATCCCTTAAAATAAAATCACCACCTAAAATTTTTGACCTTTCTTGTTTATCTCTCTCAAATTGTTTGTATGCTATTTTTAAAAACCACACTGCTTCATCTACACTATAAATATGCTCTAATTGATTCCAAACTGCTATATCATTGCTATTTATTGCTTGATTGTATAGATTATGTTGTGTAGTGTTTTCATTACCTCGACTAGATTCCCTCACTTCATCATCATTTCCTATGCCTACTTCAAAGTTTAGATTAAACTTTATATGCGCAGTATTGTTATCAAAGTGATTTATGCTTGAGGCATAAAC
>NZ_JBSIUV010000035.1:0-22853 GCF_053654515.1 Helicobacter sp. T3_23-1059
AAACAAATTTTGGATTACCACGATTTGACGCAGTAAAATCTCGCAATGACAACATAAATGCAGATTCTGCATTTTGGCGCAAAATTCGCAGAATCACACACAATTTCGTAAAATCTACTACAAATCTCACCCTTTATTTTCAATCAATTCTTGCCATTTTTGGATTACCATCGATTGTGAGAATCTCTCGCTAACTCGCCGTTTAGATTCTGCGCCAAATGCAGAGCGCAAATTTTCATCGCTCATTAGCGTGATTAAGTGCTTTGCGTAACCCTCCAAGTCATTATCGCTCACCAAATAGCCACTTTTGCTATGCGCGATAATATCGCTAGGTCCTGTGGCGATGTCAAAGGCGATACAAGGCAAGCTGTAGCTACTCGCCTCCGCCAAAACCATACCAAAGCCCTCAAAGTGCGATGCCATCGCATAGATACTTGCCCCCAAATATTCGCGCTCTATTTCTTTGGTAAATGGCTTTATGATTATAGAATCTTGCAAGTTTAGGGATTTGATTTTGGACTCTATTTCGCTTTTTAGGATTCCATCGCCTACGATTATGAGTTTCCAATGTGCGTTGTCTTGTTTGCAATTTGCCTTTGGGTATTCATTTGAATTATTTTCGCATAAAACTTCGCTCGATGGACGATTTAGTCCTATCTCGCTTGTTTCACGCGAAAATAATCCAAAGCAACACCGCAAATCCTTCGATTGTTTGCTTGGCACATTAGATTCGTCATTGCGAGAATTTGACTTGTCAAATTCGTGGCAATCTATGTTGTTGTCATTCTGAGCGAACGCAGTGAGCGAAGAATCTCCATTTGTAGATTTTTGAGATACTTCGCTATGCCCAGTATGACAAGGTGTGGATTGCCACGATTCCGCTGACGCAGAATCTCGCAATGACGAAGTGTCGGCAGATTTGCGCAAGGACGGATTATTTATCATTTCTTGCACTATTTTCCAAATATCAATCAATCGCAAGAAGCCTTTTTCGCTTGAAAATCGTCCCACGCTTAGCACCACTTTTTGGCGATAATCCGTGCTTTTTTGTGGGATTTGTGGGATAAAGTTTGGGATTGTTATGACACATTTATGATATTTCTGCCAAATATCAATTTGGCTCGCAGGATAGATTAAATAATCAAAATGTTTTAGCTCTACAAAAAAGCTTTTTGGTTGGTGGATAACCTGAAAAGCAACGCTTGTATGCAAAATCTTAATGTATTTTGTGTGCTTATTTTTATGCAGTGGCAAGTAAAGATTCCACGAATTATCTACCACAAAATCATAATGTTTTCTAGCGATAAAATCACTTAGCATATACCGCAAAACATCTTCACTGCGAATCTTTGTGCCTTTAAAAAACAAGGATTTTATTTTGAAAAGCAAAATTTTAGTTTGAAAGATTTTGATTTTATGTCATTTTTACAAGTCGGGTGCGGATAAAAATAGACATTTATGCTAGATTTTAGAGTAAAAGGCAAAATCTTACTACTATTTTTTAGGCTACATATATCAATCTGCCCCCCAATTAGCGATTCTTGCAAAGCGTTTGCGAGATTTATTATCACGCGTTCTGCCCCGCCAAATACGCTTATATCATCGCCAATCAAAAGAATTTTCATTTTGTATTATCTTGCTAATTTTTCTCTTTATTGATGAGTTTGCCTTTGCCTATCCAAGGCATCATTGCGCGGAGTTTTTCGCCCACACGCTCGATTCTATGATTTGCCAAGTTTTTGCGCTCTGCATTCATTCGCGCATAGCCAGCCTTGCGCTCTAAGATAAAGTCTTTAGCAAAGCGTCCGTTTTGGATTTCGCTCAAAATCTCTTTCATCGCCTGCTTAGATTGCTCGTTGATTACGCGTGGTCCGCTTACCATATCGCCATACTCTGCGGTGTTTGAGATAGAGTAGCGCATATCCGCTAGCCCGCCTTGATAGATTAAATCTACAATGAGTTTTAGCTCGTGCAAGCACTCAAAATACGCCATTTCTTCAGGGTAGCCAGCCTCTACTAATGTCTCAAATCCCGCTTTGACAAGGCTCGTTACGCCCCCGCATAGCACAGCTTGCTCGCCAAATAAATCTGTCTCGGTTTCATCTTTGAATGTCGTCTCGATGATACCGCTTCGCCCGCCACCGATAGCGCACGCATAGCTTAGCGCGATTGCTTTGGCATCGCCTTTTGAGGTGTCTTGCTCCACCGCGATTAAATCAGGGATTCCCCCGCCAGCGACAAATTCGCTTCGCACCGTGTGTCCGGGAGCTTTTGGAGCTACCATTATGATTCCTATGCCTTTTGGTGCGGTGATTTGCCCGAAGTGAATGTTAAATCCGTGCCCAAAAGCGATGATTTTATCCTCGCTTAAATGTGGCGCAATGTCGCGGGCAAAGACATCAGCTTGCAACTCATCAGGGATTAAAATCATTATAATATCCGCTTTTTTGGTCGCTTCAGGCACTTCTAGCACGGTAAAGCCCTTTGCCTTAGCTTTTTCCCAGCTTTTGCCGCCTTTATACAGCCCGATTATCACCTCTACGCCGCTATCGCGCAGATTTTCCGCGTGGGCGTGTCCTTGCGAGCCAAAGCCGATGATTGCGACTTTTTTCTTTTGGATAAGGGCTAAATCACAATCCTTGTCGTAATACACCTTTAATGCGTTTGATTTTGATTGAGAACTCATTGCAATCTCCTTTTTAAGTTTAAATTTTAAAAACAGATTTTGGATTATAGGGCAATTTTGTTTAAATTTGTTTAAGAAGCAAATAAATTAACAAAATTTTCTTAAAAACAACTAAAAAAGTCAATGTAAATGCAAGGTAAAATCGTTGCAAAATTAGCCTAAAATCGCCATAAAATAAACATTAAATAAAATAGAGTTAAGAATTTTTAAGTAAAATCTTTAGCCAATGCGTAAAGCATAAGCCAAAAAGGCATAACGCCAACGCAAAAATAAAAAACGCGACAACCAAACAACTTCTTAACCATAAAAAATCACAACCACAAATAAAGGCACAAAATGAAAAAGCAGTCAAAAAAACCAAAAGATTTTATCAATGATTCTGCCAAATCCACCCAAAATCCCATACTTGATGAAAAAGCTCTAGACAATGAAATCCGCTTTATTTTAGAGATTATGCTAGATATGCTTAGGCAAGTTGATAGCGAGGCTTGCGAGCATTTTTTGACGCTAAATAAAATCCTACTTCAAAACAACGAACATTCTATCAAACAGCTAAAAAACGAGCTAGAAAAAATCTCTCAAGCAGGCAAAACCCCTGAAATCATCAAGGCATTTTCGCTTTATAATATTTTAATCAATATCGTAGAAGAGCGTTTTAATATTGATTCTGATAAAAGCCTAGAGCGCATAAAGGCGACTTATGAGGGGTTATTAAAAGAGGGCTTTGATAGAGGGGATTTAGACAAGGTGCTAGAATCTATTTGTTTTTATCCTGTTTTCACAGCACACCCCACAGAATCTAGACGGCGCACTTTTTTAGAAGCACATAGCGAAATCACGCAGGATTTGTATAAATTGTTTGAAATAGGCGAGCTAAAAGCAAAGGAGCATATTCAATATCGTTTGCGACTTTTATGGCAGACAAACCTTGTGCGCACGCAAAAAATCGAAGTTCTTTTTGAATTAGATAATTTGCTTTTTATCGTGGAGAGTTCGATTTTGCCTGCTAGCCAAAAGGTGCTTTGGTATATCGAAAAAATGCTAAACAAACCACTGCCTAGCTCGCCTATACATCTAGGAAGCTGGATAGGTGGGGATAGAGATGGCAATCCTTTTGTAACAAATGAGCTAATGACAGAAGTGATGAAAATACAGCATAAATTTATCATAAACTACTACATAAAAAGGCTAGCAAGATTGGAGCGGGAAATGTCGATTAGCACAGATTTTAGTAGTATCTCATCAAGGCTAAAAAAATCATTGCAAAAAGAAAGCGGGATTTTGAGTGAAAAAACGCTAGCCACTTATGCAAATGAGCCATTTCGAGCCAAAATCCACATAATGATAAAAAAGCTAAATAATCGCTTAGTATTTGTAAATGCGCCCGATAGCATAAACCAAACTTATGCTACGCCTAGCGAGTTGCTAGAAGATGTCGAAATGCTAATTGAATGCCTTGATGAAGTATCTAGCAAATATTTGCGACAATTTAGGCGTTTTGTCCTGCTTGGTGGCTTTCATCTTATGCAGTTAGATTTTAGAGAGCATAAAGATGTGTTTATAAACGCCATTAGTGAGATTTTTTGTCTGCTAGGCGTTTGTGATAATGACTTTATGACTTATGCAGAATCCAAAAAACTAGAAATACTTGATAAAGCCTTAGGAAAGCCAAAAATCGAGCTAGGAAGCCTACTAGAACGACTAAGCGAAAAAACGCAAGTGGTGGTAGAAATTTTTATGCGCATCGCGTGGGGCAAAAAATACATTGGCGAAAACATATTGCGCACTTTTATTTTATCTATGACAACTGATGCTAGCGATTTGCTAATCGTGCTTTGGTTTGCAAAGCAGACAAATCTATGGAAACCAAGCAAAGAAAATAAAGAGCCAAACTTGTTAGATTCCCTAGAATCTAACCCCGCCACAAACATTAACAAATCGATTTTTTCTAAAACCTGCATAGATTCTAGCAAAAATCCAAAAACTCGCGCACGAATCGCTATTACGCCATTATTTGAAACCATTGATGATTTAGAAAGGGCGGGGAGCATTATGCAAACGCTTGTGGCAAACAAGCATTATGCGCATTATTTGAGAGACATTGGTATGCGACAAGAAATAATGGTGGGATATTCGGATTCTAGCAAAGATGGCGGAATCTTTACTAGCAATTATAGTCTCTATGTCGCGATAGAATCGCTAAAAAGATTAGAAGAGCAAATCGGCATTGTTTTTGTGCTATTTCACGGACGCGGTGGAAGCGTCTCTCGCGGTGGTGGCACGCTAGAATCCGCTCTTTTAGCCTCCCCACCAAAAAGCGTGCAAGGTTTTCTAAAGACAACTGAGCAGGGCGAAATGATAAGCTCAAAATACCTAAACCGCTCAAGCGCGCAGTTTTTCTTATCCTCTACGATGAGTGCGTTGCTAAAAAAATCAAGCTATGATTCTTTTTGTGCAGGGGATTTAGATTTAAATGCAAAAACGCTACTTTTAGACAAAAAATCAAATAAAGACATATCACAAGTGCCCATCATCAAATGCGCTCTAAGCAATCCACACCACGAAATAATGAAAAATATCTCTGCTGTGTCGCATAAAATCTATCGCGATTTAGTATATGAGAGTGCGGGTTTTATTGATTATTTTAAATCTGCTACGCCCATAGCATTTATCCAGCAGCTAAATCTAGGCTCGCGTCCTAGCAAACGCAGAGATACCACGAGGGTAGAGGATTTGCGTGCGATTCCGTGGGTGTTTGCTTGGACGCAAAATCGGGCGATTTTGCCCGCGTGGTATGGGCTAGGTAGCGGGCTAGAATCAATAAACGACATTGCAAAACTGCGTGAATGCTATCAGCAAAGCGAATTTTTTGCCGCTACGATTAGCAACATTTCGCAAGCCTTTTTGAAAGTGGATTTATCTATCGCGGCGCAATATAATAGCTTTGTAGAAAATGATGAAGTTAAGCAAAGTATTTGGCAAAAAATCTGCTTAGAATACGAAAAAACAATGAATATGCTTGTAAAAATACGCGGGGAAGAAAGATTGCTAGATAGCGAGCCTACTTTGCAAAAATCAATCCTTTTGCGCAATCATTCTGTGATGATATTAAACTTTTTGCAAATCGAGCTTATCAAAAAATATCACAACGCAAGCTATGACACACAAAAAACAAGGCTTATGGAGCAAATCCACTCCACAATCATAGGCATCGCACAAGGGCTTCGCAATACGGGCTGATTTTGGTGTATTTGGGTAATAAAACAAAATCTAAAACATACAAATGCAAGATAAAAAAGTGAGAAAATATGGCAAATGATTTTGCAAAAAAACGATTTATACTAGGCATTAGCGGGGCTAGCGGGGTAAAGCTAGCTAGAGGATTTTTAGCCCATATTTTAAATGATTTTGAAGTGCATATCATCATCTCAAAAGGTGCGCTAGAGTGCGCAAAATATGAGCTAAAATGCAATGAAAATGAGCTAAAAAAATATCTTTTAGAATCGTGTGATTTAGAGAATGTAAAATCTAAAATACATTCTAGCAAAGCAAAACCTAACAAAGCAGATTCTACCAAAAGCAAAAAATCTTACATTTATGATGATAGCGAAATAGGCGCGCCTGTGGCTTCTGGTAGCTTCCAAGCCCAAGCTATGGCGATAATCCCCACAAGTATGGATACTCTAGCAAAAATTTCTTGCGGAATAAGCGATACATTGCTTACGCGTGCTGCAAGTGTGATGATAAAAGAGCGAAAAACACTCCTGCTAGCACCACGCGAAATGCCACTAAATGCAATCGTATGCGAGCAAATGAGAAATCTTGCCACGCTTGGCGTTATCATCGCACCTCCCATCATCGCGTATTATAGCTACCCCAAAGATTTAGCAGAAATGGAAAATTTTATCTATGGAAAATGGCTAGATATTTTGGGAATCCAACATTCACTTTTTACTCGCTGGGGAGATGATAAATAACAAATTGTACATTTAACTTATCCCAAAAATGACAAGTAACAATAACCAAAAAGCATATAAATGCCATAATAAATTACCCAAATCAACAAGACACAATGATAAAAAACGCGATTTTGTTATGCCTTCATAAAATCACTTGCCAAAATCCCCAAAACTATATCCAAATTCTAAGCTAGCGATAAAATTATGCGTGTGGGCATAACCCAATGTATGCGAGATAGAATCTGTGCTAAATCGCTTTACGCCCACTTGTGCCGAATCATCTAAGTGGCGATAAATAAAATTGAATTTTGTGTAGAATGTATCATAAATTATGCTAAAACTTGCTTTTGTTTCGTGGCTATTGCGTCCTAAAATCGCGGAATTTCTGCGCGTTATTGCAAGGGTGTCTTGATTTTTGCGTTCAATGAATTGATATGCTCCATATACGACATAGCCGTAATTAAGTGAATATTCTAGTCCAAGTTTGTTTATATGCTTAGCACCATTTATCCCCACACCAAGCGTAAAAAGTAGCGTATCAGGCATACTATTTCGCAATCCATAATTATCCAAATGAAACGAAGTAGAAAAATGTAAGATAAACGGATTTTGCCTAGATTCTCCTAGTAAGTCGCTAAGATTTATGCCAGGGTAAATTTGCAATCCTAAAAATCCACCAAGCACATTTTTAGATTCTGCTAAGATATTAGTGATTTTTTGCTCTCCTAAACCCCCGCTTATATCCCCGCCAATACTAAATCTACTCCGCCAATATAGCGATGATAGGCTAAGAAATCCTCCGCCATAGTTGATTGTTGGGTGTTGGTAGTTAGCATAATATGTGCCTATACCGATTTTTGAAGTGCTACACCAAAATCCTTTTGCATCTTCTGTGCAAATATATTTCGCGGATAAAAAAGTAGGCAAAAATCCTAAAAATAAAAAAGTAACGAAGTTTTTTAATGGGGTATGATATATAAGCATTTGATTATTCCTTAGCAACCAAAGATAGCAAACAGGAAGTGTTCCCTTGCTTGCTATCGTAACAATAAACATTTATTATAACAAAAAATGCTTATTTATTCCCAAATTCAAAATAAGGCTCAAAGCTACCATCTACAATCCAAGATATAGCACCGATACCAAGTCCTGTGAGTAATATAGGACAAAATTCGCCTTTAACTTCTTCCAATTCTTGTTTGGATAGAATTTGCACATTGAGTTTCGTTACTTCTGTTCCAAACAAAAAGTTAGAATCCTCTTGTATAAATTTAGATTCCGCAGAATCAACGCTTGCTGAAAGTCCGCTAAAGCCTAAAAAGACACTTAGACTTAAAATAGAAACTAGTCGTTTTATAAAACACTCCTTCAATGGAATTTTATTTTGCCACTCGTCATTGTTTTTTGAGTGGCGAACAAATGCTAGCAATTTTTTATTTACTTGTCAAGTAAAATGATTATGTTTTTCATAATTTGTTATTTTGACTAGATTTTTGAGAATCAAAAACACCTAACATTGTTATACTGAAGGTTTTGATAGAAGTTAAAAAATCTCTCTTGTCATTGCAAATAAAACTAATCGTGGCAATAAACCTGAATTGTTAAAAGACTTTACAAAGCACATATAATAAGATTGCCCCACGCACAATCTAGCGATTTTGCTCGCAATGACAACGGTATAAAAAGTTATTAGTTTAGCTTTTGCGGAAATATGCAATCAAGCAGGCTATCAATATAGGCATTTTTATCAAAGGCTAGCAAATCTTCTTTTTTCTCCCCTACCCCGATAAACTCCACGCGCAAACCCAAAATCCGCGCTATGCTAAAAATCACGCCACCTTTTGCGCTACCATCTAGCTTGGTAACGATAGCAAAATCTAGTGGCAAGGATTCTCCAAAAATCTTTGCTTGATTTAGCGCGGCACTACCTTGCGTGCCATCTAGGATAAGCACGCATTGGCATTTGCCTTTTTTGATTCCGTCATTTTCTAGGGCTTTTTTAGATACGCGCAATATTTTTTCAAGCTCCGCTTTTAGATTTGCTTGATTTGGCAATCTCCCTGCGGTGTCGATTATGATATGCTCTATGCCCTTTGCTAGCCCCGATTGTATCGTGCTAAAGGCAAGTGCGCTCGGATCGCTCCCCTCTTTTTGTGCGATGACAGATATGCCTAGCTTCTCGCCCCATAGTTTTAGCTGCTCGCTAGCTGCTGCGCGAAATGTATCGCCCGCACCCAAAAGAGTGGATTTTCCTTGAGATAAAGAGTGGGCTGCTAGCTTTGCTATGGTGGTGGTTTTGCCTGCACCATTTACGCCAATGATAAGGCTTACTAGCGGATTTTGTGCGGTGGCGTTTGATAAATCATTAAAAAAGCTATTTTTTGCAAAGTCGTTTTGATTTTGCAGATTTGTTGTATCTTGGATATTTTTTACATTATCAAAATCTAAAATCGTTTCAAATTCTTTTTTTAGCTCGTTGCGAGAGATTTTGCTAGGGAGGCGAGATAGCATTTCCTCAATGATTTCATAGTCTATATCACATTCAATTAGCACTTCTTCTAAAGCATTTTTTTCGACCAAATTGCTAGAATCTTTTGTAATGATTGAAGCGATATTTTGCGCAGTTTTGTTTAGAAAGCGTAGCATTTTTAGTCCTTTTAAGGAGCATTATTTGTCGTTACAAAAAGGCTATTTTAGCGACTAAGAGAGGCAATATCACTTGAAAAAATCTCTTCAGGGATAATCCCCTCATAATCTTGGAAAAATATTTGAGATTTATCAAACAACACAAAGTAAGGCAAAGCAGGGAGTTTGCTAGATTTTGCGATTTTTGCAGAATCTTTTGGAGAATCTTTCGTATTTTGATTTTGACTAAGTTGCTCATTTAAGTCTTGTTTGGTGCTTGTGCTAGCATTTTGGCTAGGCATAACATTGCTAATACTTTTAAAATCATTTTGAATGCGTGCATTTTTGTTTGCCACAAGCAAATCTAAAAGCTCATTTTCATTGCTTGATTTTGGGTTTAGCAAAGGGAATCCAATCTCATATTTTTTTTGCAATCCTGCTAGAGAGTTTTCATCGATTTTTTTTGCTAGCACACCTACAATCATTGCTTTAGATTCTGCGTCCAAGCGGTTTAGATGCTCATAATACCTCGCACAATCATCACAATCTATATCCATAAACACAAGCATAATAATGCGATTTTGCGCCTTGCTATTTTTTTCTAAGATAAGTTTTTCTTTTAGGTTTTTGGAGTTTATAGGAGTATCTGTGTCGGCAGGATTTGAAAGTAGAAGTGGCGTCTGTATGGCAATATCATAACTAGAATCTAGCGAAGTATAAGCAAAACTTTTTTGACTTACTTCGCTATTTTTGCACCCTTGAGATAAAAAGCCAAGAGTGGCAAAAAGTAAAAAAATAGCACTTTTTTGCGTGATTTTTGTAAAAAATTTCATAGTCAAATCCTAAAATAAAATCTTACCCAAACGCTAAAATCTAGCCCAAAATCTAGTGGGCAAATTCCACCGCTCGCACTTCGCGGATTACGCTTACTTTGACTTCGCCCGGATAGTTTAGATTTTTTTCTATCTCTTTTGCGATGCTTTTTGCTAGCACGATACTTTGAGAATCATTTATCACATCTGCGCGCACTATTACGCGTAGTTCTCTCCCCGCATTGATTGCATAGGCTTGTTTTACGCCTAGCTTATCAGTGGCGATTTTTTCTAAATCCTGCATACGATTTAAAAAGCTCTCTAGCACTTCTCTTCTAGCTCCAGGGCGAGCCGCAGATAGCGTGTCAGCGGCACACACAGCTGCTGCCTCCACAGTCTCAAATGGTTCGTTTCCGTGGTGGCTCATTATAGCATTGATTACCACAGGGTGTTCTTTGTATCGTCTGCACACTTCCGCGCCTAGCGTTACATGATTTCCCCCGCCATTTTCTATCGTCAAAGCCTTGCCTATATCGTGGAGTAGCCCTGCGCGTCTTGCTAGCTTTTCATCGCCACCAAGCTGGGCAGCAATGATTCCTGCTAGATTTGCCGTTTGTATAGAGTGCCCAAGCGCGTTTTGCCCAAAACTCGCTCGATAGCGCAACTTTCCAATAAGCCTAATAATCTCAGGATGCATATAATCAAGCCCCAAATCAAGCACCACGCTTTTGCCCTCCTCTTGCACTTCTGTATCCATTTGCGCTTCTATGCGCTCATAGACTTCCTCGATTTTGGCGGGGTGGATTCTGCCATCTTCTACAAGAGTGTTGATGGTTTTTACTGCGATGGTTCTGCGGTAGAGATTAAAACTGCTTAAAATAATCGTAGCAGGCGTATCATCAATGATAACATCTACGCCACTTTTTAGCTCTAATGCCTTGATATTTCGCCCCTCTTTGCCGATGATTCTACCTTTCATCTCATCATCTGGCAGGGTTATGACATTGATAAGTCGCTCGGAGGCAAACTCGCCTGCATAGCGAGTAGTGGCTTGGGCTAGGATAAAATTTGCGATTTTTTGTGCTTCCTCTTTTGCTTCTTTTTCATAACGGCGAATAAGATGGGCTTTATCATTGATTAGCTCATCTTCTAGGTTTTTTAGCAAGATTTTTCTAGCTTCATCTTTGGTAAGCCCTGTATAGTGGCTAAGAGTTTTATTTAGCTCTTCGATTTTGTCTAAATATTGCTGTTGGATTTTTAGCTGGCTATCTTTTTGGAGGGATAGACTATTTAGCTCTAAATTGATTTTATCTCTCTCTTTTTTCAAATCCTCCGTCTCTCGCTCTAGCCTATCTTTGAGTCGATTTTCCTTGCATTCAAATTCATACGCTTTGCGCTTTAGCTCATCATTCATACTATGAACTTTGCTTTTGTATTCTTGCTCTAATTGCAACTCCCGCTCTTTTGCTAAAAATTTTTGCTTATCAAGCAGGGCTTGCGCTTCTAGCTCGATAGCACGGGCTTTTGCTTTTGCTTGAGTGAGCAAATGAGTAGAATCTAAGCTAGCGATTTTTCGGCAGACAAAAAATACCACTGCTCCTACCAACACCCCGAAACCTAAAAAACTTAATAAAAGTATCCACGACATTATTAAAACCTTTTTTTTGTGATTTTCCAAATTTATAGCTTAAATACATACTAGTTTTTATGTCAAAAGCCTCGCCCAAAACGCGCTTAGAAATATATAGATTTTGGCTTACAAATATTTTGCATATTTTTTGTGTCTTGTATCTATCGTGCGGGTGGGTAGCAAATACCCTATCATACATTCCCTTCCCCATACCTATTCGTGCAAAATCTCTATCAATCCCAAGTGCTGGGATAAGTGCAAAATCAATATTTCTTGGCATATACGAGCTAAGGCTTGGCTCAAAAATTCCTAATGTATTTTTTACTAAAGGCAGTCGGTATAATAACATTTTAAAGTTAAGCCCCTTTATAGTTGGCAAAAAAATTCTTTTATTTTTGTTTTTTTTAAGTTTTTTTAGCAATGGCAAGATATTTGCCTCAAAAGGCAGGGGATAATAAAGCAAAATATTTCTAAATCGTTTTTGGGACAAAATCCTTTCTAGCAGGGCATTTAAATGGCGATTTGAATAGGATATTTTACAAGCTGTCTTGATTGCGCTAGATTTTGTGCAAAAATCTTTGTCAAAATCTTTGTAGTCTTGGTGGCAATCATTTTTGCTAGATTTTGGAGCAAAATCTATGCGAGAATTTTTGCTAGATTTTGTGTTTATTTTTTGATTAGATTTTATGTGGGATTTGATTGCGCATCGAAAATCAGCTTTTGTTTCAAACGCGCTAGATTCTAACGCACAAAATGGTAGATTTTGTCTTGGTAGATTTTGCTTGCCTAGTGTTTTGGTGTCTTGCATTTTGTGGGTTTTTTTCGCTAGATTTTGATAGATTTTGCATTTTAGTGCGCAAAATCATTTCACAATTTCAACAACTTCTTTAGAATCTTTGCTATCTTTTTGGCTAGATTCTAGCCCATCATTTTTTATTTTTGTGATTTTTAGCCGTTTGATTCTAGCCCCATCCATTTCTAGCACGACAAATTCTACGCCATCTTGGCTAAGGCTATCCCCCACCATAGGCAATCGCCCAAGCAAATTAAACACATATCCACCGATAGTTACTTGCTCTAAATCCCCTTGAAATTCGATACCCATAAGCTCCTCTACGCTTTCTAAATCAAGCATACCATTTACCTCATAAACCCCATCGCCTACGCATTTTGTCTCTTGATTTTTTAAGTCGTGTTCATCGGTTACATCGCCCATCACTTCCTCGATAATGTCCTCCATCGTAAGCAGTCCTGCTGTGCCTCCGTATTCATCGATGACTAGGGCTATGTGGATTTGCTCTTTGTTCATCATTGTTAGGATTTGAGAGATTCTAGCAGTTTCTGGGACGATTATCATTTTGCGGATAATGCTCTCCAAATTTGGCTTAGATTTTGATTGCGCCGAGCTAATCAGCAAATCTCGTATATGAATCATACCGATAATGTTATCTTTTCCGCTTTTGCAGTATGGGTAGCGCGTGTGGTTTGTCTGCTTGATGATTGCGATATTTTCAGCATAGCTAGATTCTGCATTTAGGCATACCATATCTTTGCGCGGTGTCATTATTTCTTTGGCGATTGTTTCGCTAAAATCTACCGCATTTTTGATGATTTCCCCCTCATAAGAATCAATAAAACCACCCTTTAGGCTCTCCCCTACGATGATTTTTAACTCCTCTTCAGAATGTGCGTTTTCCTCCTCGCTTGCTGGCGTGATATGTAGCCTACGCAAGATAAAGGCTGCTAATGCGTCAAAAAGTTTGATGATAGGAAAAAAAGCGACAGAAAAATAATACAGCGGGTATGCCACAAAAAGTGCGGATTTTTCGCTTTTAGCTATGGCTATGGATTTTGGGACGATTTCGCCTAGCACGACATGAAGCAAGGTAATAAGCGTAAAAGCAATGATAACAGCGATACTATGGATAAGCAGTGGATTTTCCCCAAAAAAGTGCGCAAAAGGAATGGCAATAAGTCTAGCTAATGCAGGCTCGCCTATCCACCCAAGTGCTAGCGAAGATAGCGTGATACCTAGCTGTGTGGCAGAGAGATAAGAATCTAGCCGCTTTGTGATAGATAAAGCAAGTTTTGCTTTTTGGCTACTTTTTTGTAGCTCCTCTAATTTAGAGCGGCGCACTTTGACAATCGCAAATTCTGCAACAACAAAAAAGGCATTTAATAGCACAAATATCACTGCTAAAAGTAGCATAAAAACCGAATGGGACGGGTCCAAATCTAAACTCCTTAAATCCTAGATAACATAAAATCTAGGTTTTGGCTAGCATTTTTCGCTTTTTTAATAATACTTGCTTGCATAATCTTTTGCAAAATCATTTCACAAACCATCTTTTACAAAAAAGCAAAAAGATAACCAAAATAGCGTTTTGCTAGATTTTATTGTTGATTTTAAAGCTAAAAAGCTAAAAATCAACGCAAATTTTAAAGCTAAATCTTAGGATTATAGCACTAAATACTTAAAATCTAGTTAGCAAATGTTTTGATTTTAGCCCTAAAAAACAATCTGCAAATTGCTAACTTCTTTATGATGTCTAGCAATATCGGTAAATCGATGACGAAAGGTTTTGTATTTTTTTGCTAAAGAAGCACATAGCTCTTGAAATCTCTCTCTAGACAGCGCACTTGCCGCATCAATGCAGACTTCTAAAAACATCTCTTCTTTTGTGCTATGTAGCGCGTCTTTAAACTCATCAAAATACATTTTGACTTCCTCTTCCTCTTTGCGTTTGCGCTCTAAATCCTCTTGGATTTGGGTAAATAATTCCCCCAAATCGTGTATAGATAGCCCCAAAAGATAGCCTTTTTCAAAGCCATTTGACATTTCCAAAATCTGCTTAATAAGCGATATTTTCTCTTGGCTATTATCATAATACACGCGGTAAGTATCCTCTAGCTCTTTTGGCATATAATCCCGCACAATGTGGAGTTTCATCGAGGCGATTTCATAGATTTGTTGCAAGTATTTTTTGTCATTTGAGCGCGTATAGATATGTTTTAGCTCGATTAAATTGTCTTTTTTGTCGTAATAAAATTTTAAAAGCGTTTGAGCTTCCTCTGCGGGCAAAGTGCTTAGATTTCGCTCTAAGGATTCTAGCCATACTTCTTGGAGTTGGCTTCGCTTGATGCGCATCATTTTTTCTAGCTTGGCGATTTTGGTTTTTTTTGTTTTCATAAAAATCGTCTCTGCCACCTCGCGCACGGTGTAGTTTTCGATATATTCATCTAGCATTTCATAGATTTTGACATTATCCCCCTCGATGATTTGTGCTAGCTCGATTGGGATTTCTAGGTGCTGATATTCTTTGTGTAGTTCGTTTTTTTGTGATTGTGGGATAATATCGATTTGCTTTTTTGCTTGGTAGATAAATTCTTTTGATTTTTCCTCATACTCTTTTAAGATTTGCTTATCATTCATTGAAGCGATTTGCTCCTTTGTGTAGCCTTTAGATTTTAGATACGAAGTCATAATGTTTAAATCGTGGCTTGATAGCATTTTGCCCTCTTTTGTTAAAAGTTAAAATATGTTATGCAAATATGTTGTCGCTTACAAAATGTGCTTACAAAATATCCTTGCAAAAATAATGCCTTTTTACGCAAACGCAAAATCTAATCAAAATCTTATCAAATAATGATATATTTCTTTCATAATTTTTAGCCCATATTTTTGTCATAGGCTTTGACACAAAGGAGTAAAAATGGCAGAATTTAGACGATTTCGTAGATTAAGAAGTAGCCCTATTTTGCGTGATTTGGTGCGCGATACGCATTTAAGTTTGAGGGATTTTATTTACCCGCTTTTTGTCGTGGAGGGAAATGGCATAAAGCGCGAAATCGCTTCTATGCAAGGCGTGTATCAAATGAGTTTAGATTCTCTTTTATTAGAATGCAAGGAATTAGATTCTTTGGGTTTGCATAAAATCTTGCTTTTTGGGATAGTTGGCAATAAAGATGAAGTAGGAAGCGAGGCATTAAACCCGCAAAATATCGTGTGTGAGAGTGTGAGGGCTATCAAAAAAGATTTTCCACATTTTTTGGTAAGTGTGGATTTATGCTTTTGCGAATACACTAGCCACGGGCATTGCGGAATCTTAGAATCTAATAAAGCACAAAATCTAACTAGCGTAGATAATGACAAAACTTTAGAGATTTTAGCCAAACAAGCAATCAATCTTGCAAGTGCGGGCGCAGACATTATCGCGCCTAGCGCGTCAATGGATGGAATGGTGCAAGCAATACGCACAAACCTAGATAGCACAGGATTTTGTCAAATCCCCATTATGAGCTATTCTACGAAGTTTGCAAGCGCGTATTATGGACCATTTAGAGAAGTTGCAAACTCTGCGCCTAGCTTTGGGGATAGAAAATCCTACCAACAAGACATCGCAAATCGCAAAGAAGCCATAAGGGAAAGCCTAAGCGATGAGGAAGAGGGGGCAGATATTTTGATGATAAAGCCAGCATTGGCGTTTTTAGACATTGTGCGAGATGTGAGAGAGCGCACACTTTTGCCATTAGCCGTGTATAATGTCAGTGGCGAATACGCGCTAATGCAGGCGGGGAAAAATGCAGGGGTAATTGATTATGAAAAAATCGTGCTAGAAACCCTCACGGGATTTAAGCGCGCAGGAGCGGATATAATCATCTCTTACCACGCAAAAGAAGTCGCTACAATGCTAAAAAATTTTGGCTAGCAAGTATTTAGATTTTATCAAAAATTAAGGATTTGCAAGTGGCAAAAAGCACAAAAAAAGATTTTGTCAAATCTAAAGATTTCATAAAAAAAGATTCTGCTAGCACAAAATCTAGTGCAAAGATTGCGACTAAAAACATATCTGCCAAAAGAAAATCTAGCCACGAGAAATCTAACAAAAAAGAATCTAACCAAAAAAAATCTATCCCAAAAAAATCTAGCAACAAAAAAGAGGAAAAATCTATTCGCATAAACGCATATATTGCACAAAATTGCCCATATTCTAGGCGACAAGCAGATGAGCTAATATCCCAAAATCGCGTAAAAATCAAGCACAAAATCGCCACGCTTGGCGACATAGTCTTTCAAGGAGAAAAAGTCTTTATCGATGGCAAACTCATAAAAGAAAAAAATCAAGCCCATTTTAGCGCGATAGTCTATCATAAGCCAAAAGGAGAGTTAGTAAGCAGGGTAGATTCTCTCTCTAGGCGCGTGATTTATGATAGTTTGGGAGAGAAATTTAGGCATTTTGCGCCTGTGGGGAGGCTAGATTTTGCTAGTGAGGGATTGCTGATTTTGAGTGATTCTAAGCGCGTAGTAGATATGCTAAGCAAAAGTGCGCTAGAGCGCGAATACATACTAAAAATCGATTCTGCCGTGTCGCAAAAAATGCTAGACGCTATGCAAAATGGACTAAGCTTAAAAAATGCAAAAAAAGGTGCGCATAGGCTAAGCAAGATTACTGCTATGGATTTTGCGCCTTTTATTGAAGTGCAGATTATCAAAAATACGCGCTCTTTTTCGCGTCTAAAAGTAGTGATAAATGAGGGGCAAAATAGGGAATTGCGCAGATTTTTTGCACATTTTGATGCCAAAGTGCTAGATTTACGGCGAGTTAGATTTGGGTTTGTTAGCCTAAATGCTTTGCCTGTGGGAAAAACTCGATTTTTTAACAAACAAGAATACAAAGATTTGAAAGAATTTTTAAAAACATAAAGATTTTAGGCAAAAACATAAAATATTCTAATCAAAGTGTCCGTAAAATCATCAAACAAATTAAAATCTTAATCCCCCAAAGAATGAAAAAACCCTACATTAAAAGAAAAAAATCAAAGCTAGTAAAAGCGACATTTTGATATAGATTTTATGCAATAGCAAAATCAAAAGAGAAAAAAAGACAAGATTTGTAAAATCGTGGCGCAAAAATGATGAAAAATCATTTGTTTAGGGTGGATTTAGTTTTATAGATTTTGACAAAGATTATTTTTGCAAAATCTATAAACAAAGCTATTATTGCACGCCAGCATTATCTAATCTATTGTAATTATCACAGCCCTTGTATGAACCCAAATCACACGCTTTGCCATAGTATTGCTTAGCGATAGAGCGTTTTTGCTTCACGCCTTGTCCTTTGTCATACATTAGCCCTAAGTTGTAGCAAGAACTTGATTGATTTTCATTGCCTGCATTACACGAGATTTCATAATATTTCTTTGCGTTCAAATAATCATTTAATTTTTCGTAAGCGACTCCCAAAAAATAAGATGCGCCATTATCCCCCAAAACAATGTTTTTCAAAGTATGGTATCGCATCTCTATGATACCCTGCAACACCATAAACGCAGCCTACAGATACGCAACCATCTTTACCTTCATCTTTGCCACATTCTTTCACGCTAGCCAAACCATTATCAATCAATTCTTGACACGCACTTTTATCATTTTTTACACAATTATCTCTAGCCCTTTCAATCTCAGCTTGACTCATCGCAGAGTATCCCACGGTTAGCACACTTGCTAGGATTCCACATATTAAAACGAGTTTTTTCATTTTTTGCTCTTTTTTTTGATTTTGCACTTTATCAAAAAGCGTTTTTAGACAAAAAACGATACCACAAAACAAATAATTTTCTTATGAAGTTTCGTAGCAAGTTTAAGCACAAATATGGTTTTATGCCTAAAATATTTTCTAGTTGGCAAATATAGCTCGCGCTTTGTTCGCCCTCACTATCACGCTTTAATTCTTAGGCTAGATATAAATCAAGTTGAAATTATGGAATTATTAAAATCTTGCTAGAGTTATGATTGTTGTGCTATTAAGAATCTACAAAATGCGGAACACTGCATTAAATATATCTAGCTTTTTTTTGATTCTATCGACTCTAAGTCGCAATTTATGGATACTTACAAAGTTTCTAAAAACCCCACAAATATATCACTATACCTATACAAATGTATCACTATACCCAAATTTTCAAGTTCTTTGTAACGCCCTGCCTATCGGCATTTGCCCGATAGTTTTTCACATTTTCACAAAATCTACTAATTTAAAGATAATTTTTTAAAATCTTAAGAAACCCGCGCGACAAAAAGTTTTTCACATTGCCTAAATATTTTCTCTGCCTTAGAATATAAATTATTAAGCATTATTTCATTATTAAAATCATAGAAGTTTGCTCTTGCTAGCATATTTCTTATTATTCCTATTTGCGTGTTTTTGAAGTCTATTTGTGGATATTTTGGCTCATTTGTTTTTACAAAATCTAATATTTTTTGGCTCAAGACAACTTAAGACAAAATAAATGAGGCTTAAGTTATGATTATACTGATGAAAAACAAGTATATTGCTACACATAAAAACCTTTGCAAGAATTTAAGAGGCAAAAACAAGAGAGATTTTAAAAAAAGATTCTTAAATATTTTTCTACTTCGATTACGCTATTAACTTTGCAAGAGATTTAGATATTGAAGCGGTAAAAAATGCAAAATTAAGCAAAATTTCTTGCCAAAGTGTCAATAAATTTTGCAAAAATATTAGAATCTTAATCGCAAAAGAATGTGAAAAAATATCTAAAATGCAAGGCAAAATTGAAGTTGATAAAAGCTATTTTTGCTTCGTTTTGCTTGTAGCTACAAGCAGAATGGGCTATGCTAAACATAGATTAAGCAAATTTAAAGGAATCAAAAAAGAGAGTTTCTTACTTCATTTGAAAGAAACAGAATTTAGGTATAATACTCAAATTAAACAGCAAGATTTATATAAAATCTTGGCACAAAAATGATAAGAAATCAACCGCTTAAGTTGGATTTAGCCTAAAAATATTATCTAAAAATACTATAAGGATTTTATGCGTTTAGTCAATCATTTGGAGATAAAATGTCCCAACAATCTCAACAAACACAATCCCAACACGCTATTAAAGCCATTGATAAACGATATGACTTAAATGCACCATTTGCACCGGGAAGTTATATTGAGCTAGAAATATATCCTTCACAAAACCAACAACTACAATGGGGATTTATAGAAATAACAAGCCAAACAGAATTAGACTCTTTGTATAAAAATGTTTTTATGTTTGAAAAAATAAAGCACTTGCTTACAAATAATAAGCCTAATGCAACATACAATGTCAATGTATTCAAATATGATACCAAAGAAATCAATATAAATAAAATTACATTTACGCTACCGATAAATCGCAATAATGAAACAACTTCTCTAAAATCTTTTATTGTTGTAATTGTCTATCCAAAAAATATTATTGAAAATAGCAAGCATATTACACATATTTCACAAATTTGCCACATAAAACTAAATACGAGCTTTTGTGTGGGGATAGAAAAAGATAATGCTATCAAAGAGATCCAAAGAGATGGGCAAAGTAAAATGAAATATGGCAACATATTAAATAGCAACGATATAAACAAATGGAATCAATTAGAGCATATTTATAATCTAGCAGAAGCAGTAGCATTTTTAAAAGCATTGCCCAAAGAAGCAAAAGATGATTTTTCAAACTATGCTAGACAAAATCCACAAATCGCGTGCAAAATCGCTTATATTTATTATAGGTTTGATTTGGGGAATGAGGATTTTGTAGAAAGCATAACAAATGATAATGGGGAATATGTGAGTGATAGGGATAAATATATTCAATATTCGCTAGAAGTATATGACAACACCATAAATAAGTATAAACAACAAATCAATGAAAATTTTTGCAGGACACTGATTAAGAATTTGCTCGAAAAATTTAAATTACCACAAATTGACATAGAATGTTATGAACGAGAAAGAGGCTTTTTTGGCGAATATGATAAAAAAAACGCCACCATAACATTAAATAGTGCATATATAAAAAGCAAAAAACATATTTTAGATACTATATTTCACGAAATAAGACATTATTACATAAGCGAAAAAAAAATTGCCACAGCCAATATCATATTAAGATATTTACGAATATCTCATGATTTTTACATTGATGCTAATGATGATAATATTGATACAATATTTAAACAATTTGTAAAAAAAAGCACAGGAGAGCAAAATATTTATGCAATTCAACCAAGCGAAATAGACGCAAAGTATGTATCAGCACAGATTACAAATAGTATTAAATATAGGATATAACAATGACAGTAAAACCGCTAAACATTAAAGAATATCCATTTAACATTAGGAAAGATAAAACCATATATTTAGGAATACAAACAAATATAATATCTGTTGATGATAGGGTAAAAATGAGTTATTTTAACACTCGCTTTACGCCATTACAAGATTTTACAGCCACGCTTTATCTTGGCAAAATCATTTTTGAAAAAAACAAAAAAGGCATTTTAGCACCAAAATTTATCCCATCAAATCTCACAGATTCTAGCTTTGAAGGGCTAAATACATTTTGGCTAAATGAAATCAATAAAAAAGCAAAAAAACCTTTTAAATCTCTTGTATATTGTAGTGGTAATGTATGCAGAGCGAATTCTAGCTATATCCCCTACCAAAAAATCCACTACTTTAGGCACAAAGATAATATTGTTTTAACAAAAGAGCAAATCATCTCATATTTCACGCAATTACACCAAGAAAACACAGAATTTATCGCAAACTACATAGAATCAATAAACAAAAATCACGGCATTAAAGCCTATCATTTACACGATAAAATCTATGATGATTTATTATCAAAAGGAATCTTGCAAAAAGATATGTTTAAATGGTGGAGTAATGCCCCTAAAACCCCTTATACAAACGCTATGCTACTTACACTTGATTTTCTATCCAAAACCAATCAACCAAATCATAAAATCTTATTATATGATAAGTTGTTTTATGCGTATTTGGTGTGGAGTTTGAGAGAGTTTTTGATTCCATATTTTAGTGGTAGATTCCAAGATGAAAATCATTTACTTTTTAACGCAGGGGCTTATAAGGAACATTTTTATAATAATTTAACAAATGATTATGATGATGTTGATTGCAATTATGATATGAGCATAAAAAATCCTTATATAAAAAAATATCCAAAAGTAGAATTTATTCCTATGTTTTATCCAAATATATCGCCATTAGAATTTGAATTTGGGTATATTGAAGGCTTTGTTAATCTTAAGAAGTTTTATTATAAAGAGCGAGATTTACCAAAATCAAAAGGCTACGAACAATACTCCCCAAATATCGATATGAGTGATTTTTGCAATGATAAAGAACCTTGCTCTTTGCGAGAGGATATATTTAATAAAATTACAAAAGTTAAACCCTCCCCACTAGGCAAATACTATTTTGAATTAAGCGATAACAAAAGCGTATATATCGAATTTTTCCCTAGAATCTATCCTAGCATCACAAACCCTCCAAAAGGCTGGAGTAAAGAAATAATGCAAAAACTAGATTTGAGATTGAAGTAAAGGATAGTATGATGAAAATAAAAATCGATAGATTCTGCTGTTTTTTACTAGCGATATTGTGTTTTGGTTGTAAAGATGTAGAAAATAACGCAACGATAAGCACGGCAGATAAAGAATGGTTGATTCGCCCTGTAGCGAACTATTATTATAATCCAGCTTTATTTTTTTCACAGCTTTATTTCGCTGAGACTCTAAATCATAATGAGCTAAATTCGCGCTTACAAAACATAAAAGAAATGACTAAACAGCAACATTTAGATTCTATTGAAAAATTAAAATCTAAAGTCAAACAATTAGGTAGAGATTATAATTTATGTATTTATGGCAACAAAGGCACACAGCAAAAACTACGAACAAATAACACAAAATGCACACAAGAATATTTAGACAAAATAAGTAAAGATTTATATTTAATGCTTATATTGTATGGAATCTATATTTTAGATGAATTTTTACAAAGTGATAAAGTATGCGAATCTATGGATACATTATTTACTCAATCACAAGAAACTTATTTTTTAATTAGGATAATGATAAATTTTTATAATAAAGAAAAATATGCAAAATATGGCGAGGCATTTCATAAACTTTATGAAGTGTTTTACACATTAAGCAAAAAGTCTAGTGATAAAGTAAATAAATATGAGCGTAAAAATGGAAAATGCAATATAAACAAAGCTAATTTTCCAATTATATTTATGCTAGAGTAGCATAATACGCAAAGGTTAAATTATGGACA
>NZ_JBSIUV010000036.1:0-22319 GCF_053654515.1 Helicobacter sp. T3_23-1059
CTCATCTGCATTGAGTGTAGCGCAACATAATAGCGTTAAAAGTAGTTTTTTCATTTTTTACACTCCTTGCTTAAAAATGATTGTTGCAAAATCATTGTCCGCTTTTATATTGTTCTAAAAGCTCAATAATTTTTTCATAATTTCGCACGGCGTTAGAATCGCCACTAGATTTTGCTTCATTTAGCTTTTGTGTGGCAAATTGCAATGGCGTTCGCTTAACATAATTTTTATCATAATACACTTCATCTATCTTAAATCCCTCATACTTCGCTACATTGTCCTTATATGTGAGTTTATTTTCTAGCAGAAATTTTACAGATTCTACCTGCGCAGATTCAATAGCGGCAATCAAAAAAATCATTCCACCACTTGCCTGCATAGTGATAAATACCCCCTTCCCAAGCTCATCAAGCATTAGTTTCAAGCCCTTTATGTCGCATTCTCCAAGCATATACATTATCGTGTAAGGTGTTTCTTTGTAAAAATATACATCATCTTCCCTACCTTTCCAATCTTTTGCCCACTCATTATAGAGAGCAGATTCTCTTGTGAAGTTGCATTCTTGTAAATCTTGCGTTTGTGATTGGCTCAAATCTTTGGAATCCCCATACACTACATTTGCAAAAAAAATCGCCAACATCAAAAATGAATGAATAATTGATTTTGTCATATCAATATCCTCCCATTTGTTTTTTTGTCTCTTTAAGTGCTTGAATAATGTTTTCATAGCGAATTATCATTTTGTTGCCTTTTATATTTTCATAAAAAGATTGCTTGCCATTAGAAACGCGTTTAATGCCTTTTGGATAATTGTCCAATTCCCAGCCATATTTTACGCCTATTGAAGCAAATTCCATAGCTAACGCATAAGCTGCTTTATCTATATCGCCATTTCCTTTAAGATACTTCATAACATCAGGTCGTTTTTTGTCAATCAAATATTCCTCAAAGATTCTATCTTGCATTTCCTCATTATACAAGTCATTGTCGTTAAGATTTAAGGCATTTTTTGCACCCAATAAAGTATTCTTAGTAACTTGAAATCTACCAGCTGCAAATATTTCTTTTGTTTGTTGTTTTTGTATTATCGTACTTAATGGTAGCATTGTGAGTTCTTTTAAATCTTTTGCGCCATAATATTCTTTTCCTTTAGAGTTTATTTGTTTGTGATTGCACATAGTGTATTTGTTTTGAGATTCTGCCTGTCCTATCAAATCTGCTAATGGGCTATGTGCTAATGGATATTTTTTTGTTGTATGTCTTTTTGTATTGCTTATAAAATCCTCATAAATTGCCATATCATCATTGCTTGCATATCTTTGTGGTAGTGGTGTGAAAATCTCATTTGATTTTGTGTCTAAGTTCTCGCTAGATTTTGCGCTAGATTCGCTTATAGATTTTGCGTTTTCATTGCTATTTTGTGCATTATCAAAATCTGCTATGTCCTCATCTAGCTCGAAAATATCCTTTGCTTTTGGCGTTGTGCCTTTTGCAAATCGCAGTGGTGTTCCATTATCAGTAAAAATCTGTGAAATTTGCTGGGCGATTATCGCGCTATCGCCATTGATTATAAGCGTATTTGAAAGCGCAGAATCTAAAATTGTAACGATTGCTTTGCAGGGCGTTGAAAAACCCGCGACTTGATGAGTGCAACCGATAATTTGTGCTTGCAATAAATCCTGCTTTGTTAGCACGCAACTTCCATCAACCTCTAGCAATTTATTGTTACTAAAAGCCACGATTTTACCCTTATGAGCGCATTCTATGTTGTCAGATTCTAGCAGTGGATTTAGCTTTGGCACAATGATTTGTCCTTTGAATTTTTTTTCCTATGTAAATTTATTTTAGATTTTACTTCATTTCATTTTAAGTATTATCATTGTAGATTCTTTTACTCACACTCTTTGCAATATTTCACAACGCTCTTTAAAGCCACTCCTTGCTAAGTGTAGATTATTTTTTCTCATACAAGCTATGATGCCAAATGCTAAACCCAACCAACGCCACGCCAGAGGCGATATGTAGATTTCGTGCGAAGTTACCTTTAAAAAACGCGCTCCCCACGCATACAAGCAGTGAAGCACTCATTCCTAGCTTTGCAAATTCCCTTTTAGATTCTACCGAAGTGAGTAGCTCTGCGACTTGCAGGGTTTTTAGGCTTAGGCTTGAGGTTTTAGAATCGTTTGATTTTGCCCCATTTAAGTGTGTCGTGCCACTCTTTGTGCCATTGCTTACACTAGATTTTAGCACGCTAGACTTACTTGCGGTATTTGTGGTATTTTTTGCTTGCAATGTGCGCGGTTTTTTCGCGCTAGATTTTGTGCTTGATATGCCCTTTGTTTCGCCATTTACGCGAGATTTTGCAGGGCGTGAAATGCTTGCTTTATTTGTTGTATTCATTATTGCTCCTTATGTTGTGATTTTTTTGTTTTTCCTAATTTCATCTTTTTGACACTCCCCTTTGCCACTTTATAAAATAACACCACGCAACCAATCAACGCTAAGGGCATTAGAGGCATTATTTTTTCCTTAAGTGTATGCCACGAAGCGCGTTTAGCAGTAGCCCGATTGTCGTGCCATTATGCAAAAATGCCGTCTGAATCGGTGATAGTTTCCCAAATGTCGCGGCTGCTAAAATCGCACTATTTACCACAACGGTGATTTTGAAGTTTTTATTGACTTTGTTTAGGCACTCTAACGCGTATTCTTTGGCGTCCGCTACGGATTCTATGTCATCTTTTAGTAGCACAATGTCCGCGCTTGCTTTGGCGATGTCAGCACCTTTGCACATTCCGATTCCGCTGTGTGCTTTGATAAGCGCGGGGGCGTCATTGATTCCGTCCCCTACAAAGGCGACTTTATGCCCCTCATTCATTATGGATTCTAGAATCTCTGCTTTTTGGGTTGGCAAAAGTTTGGCGTAAAATCTATCGATTCCTAGCTCATTTGCAATTTCACGCGCTTTGTTTTCCTCATCGCCTGTTAGCATTACGATTTGTTTCACGCCACTTTTTCGCAAACGCGCTAATGCTTCTTTGGCGTTGTGTCGCACCGTATCTTTAAGCAAGATAAGTCCTAGCAATTCCCCGTCATAGCCGATAAATAACGGCGTATGTCCAGAATCTAGAAGTGATTTGATTTTGGTTTCGTGTGCGCGCATATCCACGCCCTCATCGTCCTCTAAAAAATGCCGATTGCCAATAAGCACTTCTTTGCCATTGATTTGGCTTTTTACGCCGTGCGCGACTATGAATGTAACTTCATCGTGGTGGATATGGTTAAATTCTCGCTCCCTCGCTGCCTTTACCACCGCTTCAGCCACAGGGTGGAAATAATGCTCCTCAATGCTCGCTGAAAGATTTAAAATCTGCTCTTTATCCCATTGTGGCGAGAAACTATGCACTTGCACGACTTCAAGTTCGCCTTTAGTAAGCGTGCCTGTTTTATCAAAGACAAAGATTTCGGCTTCGTTTAGTTGCTCCAAACTTTTTGCACCTTTGATGATGATACCATTTTTGCCCGCACTAGAGATTGCAGACTTAAACGCCACAGGGGTGGCAAGCTTCAAAGCGCAGGAATAATCCGCTTGAAGCACGCTTGCCACGCGTGTCAAATCGCGGTTAAACACATACGAGAGAATGGCAAGCCCCAAAGTAATTGGCACGAGGCTATCAGCCATTTTAGAGGCGGAGAGCTGAATACTAGATTTTTGGGTAAGTGTCTCTTGGATATAGTTTTTGATTCTCGCGGTGGCGGTTTGGCTACCCACGCTCTCTGCCCAGATTTTGATTTTGCCCTCTTGGACAATCGTGCCTGATAGCACCCTATCGCCCCGCGCTCTTTTCACAGGCGTGGCTTCGCCTGTCATTGAGATTTGATTTACCATTGCTTCGCCAGAGATGATATGCCCATCGATTAAGATACTATCGCCCGCGCCCACCACGACAATATCGCCGATTTGCAAATCCTCACTTTTGGTTAGCACCAAATCGCTTTTACCATTTACTTGCTTCTCTACCCACGCTTCGCCACCTTGAGGCTTGCTAAGCTCTTGGAGCAAATCATCGCTTTTATACATTGTCATCTCTTCGATATATTCGCCCAAAGTCAGCATAAAGTTCGTAGAATTTGCCGTGCGAAAATCGGAGCGATAGAGCGAAATCGCCACCGCCATAGCCTCCAAAACGCGCGAAGTAACGCCCTCGCTTAATGCCTCTTTTACGCCACTTTTTAGCAATGGATAGGCTGCGATTGCGCTAAATGCGGCTTTTGGCACTTGTGGCACGATAAAAGGCTCGCTAATAAGCGCGGTTGCCGAACGCACCACTTCAGCAGAGCTTGGAATCTCATCGCGCAAAGCAAAAATGCTAGATTCTGAAACCTTGCGCTTTGAAGTGGTGAGCAGATTTGTAAGTGTGTGAAAAATCTCTTTTTCTAATCGCGCTAGCTCGCCCTGCCCTCCCTCATAGCTAATGATAATATTATGCAAAATATCATTGACACGCACGCCTTTCACGCCATCTATCGCCTCCACAGATAGTCGCAGTGGCACAGCTTGAATCGCCCCGCCTTTATGCAACGCATACGAAAATCTCGCACGATTTGCCGTGCTATGAATGAGTTTTAATCGCACGGGATTTTGGCGTGAATCGTTACGCAAACTTTTGGGTTTAGATTTATTAGAAACTAATTGCTTTGCCATATTTGCCCTTTAACGCACATTTTACCATATGTCTCCCAAAAATTCGCTTTTCCAAAATGTCCAAAACTTCTCATTGTCCTCGCATCTTGCATACCCTTTTTGATTATATGCTTCGCGCAAATCAAATGTTACAGGAATTGTGCGATAAGAATCGCTTATAGTTAGCGAATCCCTTGCAAACGAAATATTGATAAATCTATCATCAGTTGCTTTTAGCGCGTAAGTGTCGCTATTTTGCTTTTGTATGTCGATGATTTGATAAGGTGTGATTTCCTCTCCATAAGATATAATGACGACAGATTTATCTTTAATGGTTGTTATCTCTAAAATCGCACATTTATCGCGTGAATCTATGCTAAAAAATTCTTTATCCCAAAAGCCATAAGAATCTAATACGCTTAAAGAATTTGGGGTTAAATCCTTTGAATCGCCACACACTACAAACATAGGTATAAACAATATTAAAAGCAACGCACTCAGTTTTTTCATTTTTTATTTTACCTCAATATTTTAGAATCCAAAAAATTAGAATGTTGCAAAAATAGATTTATTGTTTCTTTATATTGCTTTTGATATTGTTTAGGGAACATATCCTGCAAATAATATGGTCGCAATATCATATCTATTTCTTGCATATATGCTCTACTTTCATATAGATTCATACACGAAACAGCATAAAATTTATCATTATTGTATTTCTCTATGTATGGCGCAAATCTCATATCTTTTGGATTAGACATTGTATCTTGGATATATTTTTCTAACTTTTTAATTTTTTGATTATCTCCATCTTGGTGTGCAATTCTAATGCTATAAAATTTCATAGCTTTTTCAATTTCTTTATTTTCTTTTGTTTTGCTATCAAAGTTTTTAATACAATAAAATAGTCCATATCGCTTAAACCATATTATCACTTCATCGATACTTTCCCAGCTTTCAAGCAATTCCATTGGAATTGGATTTGAGTTGTTATAATATGCTTCATCTTTTGCAATAACATTTACGCATAAACATAATGCAACAACTAGCGCATATATTATTTTAAACATATCTATTTTAATTCCCAAAAATAAAATTGTGTTACGATGACATTATCCCTAGCATCATACAAAAAATTAGAATTATCTACAAACTTACCCTCTTTTCCATTCCATAAAGTAGTGTGTCCATAGGCACTTTCTCCCCAACCTATTATTCTCATCACTACGATACCATTTTTATCAAATTTTATAAGTTCATTATCATAAAAAGAAGTATTATCCTCTTTTGAACTCATAGATTTTGGGCTGTATGGCTTTTCGTATTTCCATTTTATATATAAAAAATCTCTAATGTCTTGAGAGCCTAAAACATATATTTTGTTGTCTTTACCAATATAAGTTTTTGTGTTTGGTGTTGGCTTTATTAGGGGCATTCCACCATAATTTAGCGCATAACTCATTCTTAAAGCACAAGTATCTTCATATGTCGTAGGGGATTTGTCAAATTTATCATAAGGCTCACCACCAACTAATTCATATTTCGGTTTCGCCTTTTTAACAGGTTCTGTCTCATTAGCACCCAACTTATCTATTGCCTCATACGCCTTTTTTACGCTTTCCCATTGTGGTCGCTCGATATTTTTTGCTAATCTTTTCTTTTTTTCAGGCATAGATTTCAATCTCCCCTGTTGGTATATTTTTGCCATTAAAGACATTTTTTAGCAATGCTTGATTATCTCGTATTGTGGCATTTATGATAAACGATTCACTTTGTGTTCTAACCTCAATTTCCATTTGCTCATTATCGTTGTAACCACTCGTAACAATATGCAGATTCATATCATTACTATGTCTCGAATCTTTGCCTTCTAATTTTATCATCTCATCCCCATAGCTAAAATATATTTCTAATATTTCTTTTTGGGATTGTGAATCTTGCGTGGATTGTGAATCGCTTGAATCTTTGCTTGATTTTGCATTAGATTCGTTTGAATCGGCATTTAAATCTCCGCTAGATTCACTTATAGATTCTGCGTTTTCATTGTCATTTTTCGCATTATCAAATTCTGTTATGTCCTCATCTAACTCAAATATATCCTTTGCTTTTGGCTCACCTTGCAAGATTAAAGGTGAGCCTTTATCCGTTAGGACTTGAGAGATTGCTTGTGCTAGGACTATTTTTTGATTGTCAATTTCTAGCAATGTGGAGCAAATAGAGTTTGGGATATTTGCTAATTTGGTGCAAGGACTTGGAATCCCAGCTACATTGTTAGCACAGCCCACAATGGTGGCATTTGCTAAATCTTGCAGACTTATCATTCCAGCATTTTCTACGCACATCAAATCTTTTGTGGTGGATTGAAGCAAGACTTTGCCTTTGTGGGCGCATTCTACGCTATCAGATTCAAGCAATGGATTTAGCGGTGGCATTGGGATTCCTTAATGATAATCGCAGAATCTACTCCGAATCCACTTCCGCTTTTGCGTCCTCATATCGCTCTTTTAATTCCTCGATGCCCATTTCAAAAAGGCTAGAAATTTTGGCAAACCCTTTAAAAATCGCGCTTTGTGCGTCTTTGTTTGTCAAAATAAAAGTCGCCACTGCCCCGATAAACGCACCTTTTAAAAAATCTTGCTGTGAATTGCCCGAATTAAAAAATGAGCTAAGTGCGCTTGTAGCGGAATTTTTGGCGTTTTGATTTTGGGCGTTATTAAAGCCTTGATTACCCAAACCTTGCGCGTTATTTGCGTTATTAAAGCCTGCGTTATTTGCGCTTTGATTGCCAAAGCCTTGCGCATTGCTATTTTGCGCGTTACTAAAGCCTTGAGCATTTTGCGCGTTATTGTTTTGGTTATTTGTAAAGCCCTGCCCTGCATTGTTTGTGGTGTTGTTTATGTAAGGATTGCTTTGCAAAGTATCCAAGTTGTTTGCGGTATTTGCGTTATTGTTATTTTGATTTGTTGCCATTTTTCCCCCCTATTTTTTGAGTAATTTTTTATCATTTGCGATACTATCGATGACATACACGCCTGCCACGCCCGCGCACAGATACGCGCTAGATTCTAGCAGGGCTTGAAATGCGCCTTTGTTGCTCCCTACTGCGTTTGCCACGCCTATCGCACACGCGGTAATCACCGCGCCTTGTGCGCCTGCTGTTAGTGTATTTTTGAGTGCTTTTTCTTGTGAGATTTTGCCCTCTTTGTAGTCTTTGTAATTCATATATGAAGCGAGTAAGATTCCCGCTACGCCGCCACTTACTGCGTGTCCTGTGATTGACCGTTGTGCTCCTGTGTTGAGTAACATTTGTTCTCCTTTAAAATTTAAAAGATTGCGTGATGATAGCTTAGGCTACCAAAACTTACCACTTTAAGATGTTGCGAAACTCTGCCTTGCTGAATTTTTTGCTTTACCAAAATTCAGCTTTGTCAAAATTTTTTTGCAATGTTTGGTTTGCAATTCTACTTTTATAAAGTAAGATTTACAACTAAAATCTACAATTTTGCTCCATAGATTGTAGTTTGTATCACTTTGCGTGCAAAATCTTTATTTAGAATCTAACGATAAAGTCGCTGTTTTTGATTCTGTGCTTTTTTGGGCTTTTGCATTGCTTGATGCTTTTTGCTTCGCACTCTTGGTGCTTTGCGTGGTAGAAACCGCGCTTTTTAAGCTATTGGTGAGGTTTTTTGCCCCTGTTTTGATAGAGGTAGAAACCTTGCCAAATGCCTCCTCGCCTTTTTTAAGCCCTGCTTTTAAGTCTTTGCTTTTTGCTTTGACTTGCTTTTTTAGCTCATCTCTATTATTATACGCATATACTGCGCCGCCACCGATGATTAGTCCTGCTATAAATGGTAGTGCCATTTTTGACTCCTTTTTGATAAATTTCGTGCGTATTATAATATAATTTTCTCAAAATGCAAGTCTTTTTAGGAAAATTTTTTCATATCAAAAAGGTAATCGTTGTAAAAACGCCACCAGCTCGTCTTTTTGCAATTCTCCTTTTTCTAGCTTCGTAACAATGCCCTTTGTCTCGGCATAAAAATGCTGAATTTGGTTGATAGAAGTTTGTATTTGGCTAAATAGCGGATTTTGGCGTAGCAAATCTTGCAACGCCATTTGAGGGAGATTTGTATCATTTGGGAGCGCGGGATTTGCAGATTTTGCAGAATCTGCAAGACTTGGATTTGTAATATTTGGATTTGCATTTTCTTTGGGCGACTCGCCTTGCAGTAGCGCAATGTGATGATTGTAGCTTAATGCTTGGAGCTGGTAGAGTGTGTCTAGCACTTTGGGATTTTGGCATAAATTTTGCGCCTGTTTGATTAAAAAATCGCAAGTTTGTAAATGGTGGGATTCAACGCCCATTGCCAAAATATTGAGCGATTTAGCATCCACCACGCCCATTTCGCTTTGTAACTCGCCCAAAATATCATCTGGCAACGCGCTTGGCAGTAAAATCTCATCTTTTTTATCCGCCAAATCACTCGCATTACAATCGCTAGATTCCCCCAAATCTAGCGCGTCTAAAATCACTTTTGCATTTGCTAAAATCTCGCGCTCTTTTTGTGCGATTTGGCGAAACACCTTGCGCAAATTCTCATCTAACATATCATTTGAATCTAACGCTCTTTCATAAAATTTGAGCGATTTTTCTCTCTCATTTATTGCTAAAAATAAGATTCTCTTTTTGCTTTGTTGTGTCGCTAAAATCTCGCTCATTTGCCACGCTCACTTATGAATCTAAACTTTTTGCCATTTCATTTAGCTTCGCACAAATTGCCTCTAGATTCTCCTTTTTTACCCAATCTTCCCACAAGCTAGGCTCAAAAATGGCTTTATCATACTCGATTGTCGCACTTCCCACAATGGCATTGACTTTGATATTTTTCACAGCAGGCAGACTTTGCAAAAGTGTGATGATAAAGCTCTCACTCCCCTCCCCCGCGCTACTTTGAGGTAAAATCTCACGCAAACTTGTCTCGCTCGCCCATTTTTGTATCGCTGGGATTTTGGTTACATTCACACGGATACGAATGCGCCCGGGGATATGATGAATAATGCTAAAAAACTCCGCCACTTGGGCTATATCACTCATTGGGATTTGCATTTGCCCTCCTTTTATTTGTAGATTTTTATGGATTTTATTAAGATTTTGCCTGATTTTATGCAAAATCTTTTCTCAAATTTTTCTCTTACAAAGCCCGTAAATTTTGGCGTGATTGTAGCATAAGTTGTGTTACAATTTTGGCTTAGGCAAATTTATTTTGTGCTTTTTAAGTGCCACATAAAGATTCTTAAATTACAATATATTCTTTTATGTTGGCTATACTGCTTAGGTAATTAGATAACGCCCAAACTACCTTGACTTCCAAATATTCCACGACAAATTAGGAGAAAAGCGATGAAATACATTAAGTTTTTCAAAGAACTTAACAACAAAGATGTCCCCCTTGTAGGTGGCAAAAATGCTAGCATTGGCGAGATGTTTCAAGAGCTAGTCCCTGCGGGCATAAAAGTGCCAAATGGATTTGCCATCACTAGCGATGCGTATTGGTATTTGCTAGATTCTGGCGGGATTCGCCAAAAGATTATTGATTTGCTAGATGGCGTAGATGTAACCGAAATCGATGTGCTAAAAACCCGCTCAAAGCAAATCCGTGAGCTAATCTTTGGGACACCTTTCCCTGATGATTTGCGCGAAGAAATCTTTAAAGCATACAAAATCCTAAGCGCAGAATATGGCAAAAAAGAAGCCGATGTCGCTGTGCGTAGCTCTGCGACAGCAGAGGATTTGCCCGATGCGAGCTTCGCTGGACAGCAAGATACATATTTAAGTGTCAAAGGGCAAACCGAACTTATCCATTACATAAAATCCTGCTTTGCTTCACTTTTTACCGATAGAGCGGTAAGTTACCGAGCGTCTAGGAAATTTGACCACTTCAAAGTCGCGCTATCAGTTGGCGTGCAAAAAATGGTGCGCGCAGACAAAGGTAGTGCTGGCGTAATGTTTAGTATCGACACAGAGACAGGGTTTAGAGATGCCGTGTTTATCACTTCAGCGTGGGGGCTTGGCGAAAATGTCGTAGGCGGGCTTGTAAATCCTGATGAATTTTATGTTTTTAAACCAACACTAAAAGATGGCAAACGCCCTATCATCAAGCGACATTTAGGCACAAAAGACAAAAAAATGGTATATGCACCAAAAGGCAGTGAGCACACCACTGTAAATGTAAAAACCACAAAAAAAGAGTTTAATAGCTTTTCTATAAGCGATGCAGATGTGTTAACTCTTGCAAGATATGCTATAAAAATCGAAGAGCATTACACCAAAGAAGCGGGCGAATATCGCCCGATGGATATGGAGTGGTCAAAAGATGGCGAAACAGGGGAAATCTTTATCGTCCAAGCCCGTCCAGAAACAGTGCAAAGCCAAAAGCACAAAAAAGACGATGGGCAAAAACTAGAAAAATTTCAATTTACAAACCCAAATGCCGAAAGAGAGATTTTGCTAAGCGGTCGTGCCATAGGTGGCAAAATCGGTGCAGGCAAAGTGCGTATCATCAATAATTTAGAACATATGAATACATTTAAAGATGGTGAGATTTTGGTAACGGATAATACGGATCCTGATTGGGAACCTGTGATGAAAAAGGCTTCTGCTGTCATCACAAATCGTGGCGGACGCACTTGCCACGCCGCTATTGTCGCAAGGGAAATCGGCGTGCCTGCCATAGTTGGCGCATTGGGCGCGACCGATAGATTATACACAGGAATGGAAGTAACGGTCTCTTGCGCGGAGGGCGAGGAGGGCTACATATACGCAGGTATCCACGATTATAAAGTAGAATCCATAATGCTAAATGATTTAGGACGCCCAAAAACCAAAATCTATATGAACATAGGCAACCCTGAAAAAGCCTTTGGTTTTGCCCAGCTACCAAATGATGGCGTGGGATTGGCGCGAATGGAGCATATTATCTTAAACCAAATCAAAGCCCACCCATTGGCTTTGCTTGATTTGCAAAATGGCAAAAAAGACATAAAAGAGCGGGGCGAAATCGAAAAACTAATGGCAGGTTATGATAGCCCAAAAGACTTTTTTATCGAAAAAATCGCAGAGGGAATGGGAATGATTTGCTCGGCGTTTTATCCAAAACCTGTGATTGTGCGACTAAGTGATTTTAAAACAAATGAATATCGAGGAATGATAGCAGGGCTTGCTTATGAGCCATTAGAGGAAAATCCTATGCTAGGCTATCGCGGGGCAAGTCGATACTACTCTGAGCTGTATAAAGTCGCGTTTGAATGGGAATGTGAGGCTCTCTATAAAGTGCGAGAGGAAATGGGGCTAACTAATATGAAAGTGATGATTCCATTTTTGCGAACACCTGAAGAGGGCAAAAAAGTGCTAGAAATAATGCGCCGCAAAGGACTAGAATCAGGCAAAAATGGACTAGAAGTGTATGTGATGTGTGAATTGCCTGTGAATGTGATTTTGGCTGATGAGTTTTTGGGAATGTTTGATGGCTTTTCAATCGGCTCAAATGACTTAACCCAACTAACTTTAGGCGTAGATAGAGATGGACAGCTAGTAAGCCACATATTTGATGAGCGCAATCCTGCAATGTCAATAATGTTTAAAAAAGCAATAGAGGCGTGCAAAAAGCATAATAAATATTGTGGAATCTGCGGGCAAGCCCCAAGCGACTACATAGAAGTGGCAGAATTTTTGGTGCGTGAGGGGATAACCTCTATCTCGCTAAATCCAGATTCTGTGGTGGGGACTTGGAGTAGAATCGTAGAGCTAGAAAAAACGCTAAAAAAATAAGCAAACTTATGCTTTTAGCTAACAAAAAACACAAAAGAAAGGATAAAAAATGCAAAAACAAGATATGTTACTTTTAAGTAAGGCGTTGGCGTGCGTGCTAGTGGGTTCAGTAGTGCTAAGTAGCTGTGCTGATGTAAGCTATGTAAATACCGCAGAATCAAAATCTTACACTTCGCTAGGGATTGATTACCACGATTTGGAGCAAGCTGCTAGCCAAAATATCGCTAGCTTGCTAGAGAGTGGCTTCGTGCGCAATCTAGCAGGACTAGATAAGCCCAAAATCTTAGCGATTTCTGATGTCATAAATGACACTATGCAGCATTTTTCTACCGAAGAGCTTACACGCAAAATCACGCGTGATATGCGAAATAGTGGCAAATTTATCCTCACTATGGCGTTTGCAGGTAGTGGTGGGAGCAAAGATAATATGATAGATTCTGTGCGGGATTCTCGCAAAAATGAAGAAGTAAATCAATACGCCCTACCCGAAAAAGGCGAGATTTTGCCCCCTGAGCTGTCTTTGTCAGGCAAGATTGTCCAGCGCAACACAAAAGTAAAATCCAAACAAAGAGTGGATTATTTTTTCTTGCTGACTTTGACGGATTTAAAAAGCGGGCTTGTCGTGTGGGATAATGAAGTAAATATCATAAAGCTAGGCTCAAACAAAAAAAGTGCGTGGTAATGCTCTCAAATAGGCTTTTTGCAAGATGATTTTTGCAAAACTAGATTTTGGCAAGCGTGCTTTTGCAAAAACGATTTTGGCAAGCGGATTTGTAATAACAAACTAAATAGATTTTAATTTGTTTGCTAGATTTTGCGTTTTTTTAATAATGTCGCAAAATCTAGCAAAATCCAACAAATACTCCAAATAAACAAAAAACTTAAAATTCCAAAAACTCCTCATCATCTTCGGGCAATTCAGGGAGCTTTTTTTGCACTTGTGGCGAGGCAAAATCCCCGCTAATGTTAATCTCTAAGCCCTCCATTATATTTGCATTTTGCAATCTTTGCACATTAGCACTTTGCGGGTTTGATAGATTTTGACTAAAATCTATCCCCAAATCATCGGTAATATTTGGCATAGATTCCGTATTTATTTGCGTATTTGTTTGTGCGTTTTCTTGCGTATTTGTATGGTTTGACACATTTGATTTTGCATTTTTTGGCTTTAGGGCGAGGGCTATTTGTAGATTTTGGGATATTAGATTTATCACACAGCGCGTAGATTCTAGTCTCTCGCTTGGGGTATCTATGCTTAAAGCACATTGCGTTACGCCTGAATTTAGCGTGGATTGTAGGCTTAGGCTAGATAGATTTTTGTTTGTTTGGGTGGTATTATTTTGCGTATTATTTTGTGGATTATTTTGCGTATCTTTACTAAAATTATGGCTATTTATGTTGCCAAAATCTAGCTCATTACCCTCCAAAACATTGCCAAAAACTAACACCTGTTGTGTGCTATTTTCGCCCTGTGCCAGCCCCTCAATCCCATAAAAACTCAAATCCGCGCTAGAAATATTTGTAGAAATATCGCTAGATTTGATACTCATCGCACCTTTGTGAAATACAAAATTATAATTTGCATTTATCTGTGCCCTACCCACAAGCGCATTAGCAACCTCACTAGGCGTCCCAAAAAAACCTAGCAATTTTTCTAGCGCGATATTTTCGCTATTTATTTTTAGATTTTCCCCCACCATCTCAAACTCGCTAACCCCACCAAGCGTGCTACTTTTGCCCTGCAATGTGGATTGTTGCACATCATAGCTGCCTTGCAAATGTAAAACGCCACGAAGTTTTAGCCCTAGCATTGCACCTAAATTGATAAGATTTATTATTTCTAAATCATATTCGCCCCGTGTCCCATCGCTACTTAGATTTGCGAGTTTTAAAGAAGCGATAGGGATTTCGTATTTGTCCGTGATTTTAGCGTTTGTATCAAGTGTTTTTAGGTTGGTGCTAGATTTTATGAGAATGGCTAGATTTGGGGTTAGCTCTTTTTTTGCGCTAGGCGATTTTTTGCGACTTTTGATAGTGTTAGATTTTTGGTTAAACGCAGAAGCGATGGAGGATTTTAGATTTATCGATAATAGCGTTAAAAGATTTTTTTCATTTGTGCTTGCATTTTCACTTGCATTTGTGTCAAATTTTGCTTGCAAACTTAGCAAATTTGCATTTGCATTGCGCTCATTTTTTATGCTTTGCGTGGCGTTTTTTTGGGCTTTTTGGATAATTAGATTTTTTGCATTTAGATAGCCTGCTATGTGATTTTTTTCTCGTTTTTTATGTAGCACCCCCTTTGCTTGCAAATCAAAAATCCCATAAAACACATAAGGCAAATCCAAAATCTTGCTTGCTATAAGTGCTGGAAACGCCTTTAGCTCTAAGCCATATTGGGTGATTTCCAAATATTTTGCACGCGCTATGATTTTGATTTCTGGGGGTTGATTGTGTGGATTTTGCATCATATCTAGCGCGTAATCTAGCGCAGAATCTAGCCATAAAGAATCCTGTGCGTTTGGCAAATCTAGCAAGTTAAAATCTAAGCTAGAATCGATATTTTCCTCCAATGTCAAATCAGATTTTGGATTAGATTCTACATTATTAGTAAGATTTTGTGGATTATCTACAAAATCATCATCAAAAATCGCAATCTCATCAAGAAAAAAATCATTTATCGCTGTTTCGTTCGCTGTTTCATTCGTAGTTTCATTTGCCACATTGTTGCTAGTCGCAAAATCATTTAGTGCAAAATCGCTATTTTGTGGCGTATTTATGGTGTTTTGACTTGCTTTTATTGCAAGGGGGTGAGGCTTGCTAAAAAAATGCGGATAAACATTTGGATTAGATTTTGGGCTAAAAATCGCGCTAGATTTTGCCTCTCGTGGCAAATCCAAACTAGGCGCAACGCTAGATTTTGCGTTAGATTCTTTATCGCTAGGCTCTTTTATACTTGCAATAATGTAATTATTATATTTGCCTACCAAACGCAGTTTAAAAAGCGTGGATAAAGGATTTGTAGCAAAATCTTGCGCTAGATTTTGGGTTTGTGGATTTTGCAAGGCTTTTTTATTTTGCAAAGTTTGTGGCTTAGTATTTGGCAAAAATTGTGCAAGTGGATTTTGCGCGTTTAGGTGTTGCTTTAGCGTGTTTGCCACCTCATCTGTGGGAGCAAAATCTATTAGCAAATCAAAACCTTTGAGAGAGTATCTACCCTGCATTTGCGCTTGCAGTGTATCCGCTAGGATAAAAGAGCTTTTTATATTGCCAAAGGATATTTGCAAGGATTGTATTTGCGTGCGTATGGGGAGTTTTGCATTTATGCCTGCTTGAAGTATGGGGATTAAAATCTTGTTCCCAAAAGAAGTAAAAAGCAAGATATTTGCCCCCACTATTAGTGTGGAGAGAAAAATCCCAATGCTAAAAAAAAACTTACGCAATGTGTGCCTTTTTTATATGCTTTAGTGTTGCTAATACGCGCTTTTTAGACCTCTTTTTTGCCACGCGGCAACGATAAGTGCGAGCGTGAAAACGACAAATACATACACATACCATTCAAGCACAATAGGATCTCCAGAGGCATAAGAATGCTTGCCTGATAGAAAATAATTTACCCCAAAATAAGTCATCAAAATGCTATAAAACGCCAGCACAGACGCGCTCGCAAACACAAAAGACATATTTACAAAGCCCATAAAGCGCAAATGTAGCACAATGCCATAAACCACAATGCTAATCAAAGCCCAAGTCTCTTTTGGGTCCCAGCCCCAATACCTCCCCCACGATTCATTAGCCCACACCGCACCCAAAAAATTGCCAATCGTTAAAAACAAAATGCCTAAAATCATACTCATTTCGTTAATCGCCCCCACAGAAAAAATCGCCTTGTCAATGTTGTTTTTATCATTTGTGCGGAGCAAAAACAAAATAAGGCTAAACACGCCAAGCATAAAGCAAAGCCCCAAAAATCCATACCCAGCCGTAATCACGCTTACATGGATATTTAGCCAATAAGATTTTAGCACGGGGACTAGGTTTGTGATTTGTGGGTTCATAAACCCAGCGTGCGCGACAAAAAGACTTATGCCAGATAAAAAGCTAGCCGCACACAATGCCAAAATATATCGCTTAAAAAACACCACGCCAGCTACCCCACTAGCCCACGCGATATATAGCATCGATTCATAGGCATCACTCCACGGCGCGTGTCCTGCGACATACCAGCGCAGAGCTAGCCCAAAGCTATGTGCTAGCACACACACACCCAAAACACCAAAAATACCATAATAAAGCCACTTAGGCAATGCTTTGTCGCGCACGATAAACACAAGCACTACGATAAATCCTAGCAAACCTAAAATCATATATGGAAAAATGAGTTTTTCAAAAATATTGTAATGATTTAAGATAATCTCCCATTCGACTTGTGATTGACTTAGATAGTCGCTTCCGCCGTTGCTCTCTTGATAGGATTCTATCGCTTTTAGGGCGATATTTGCGTTTTTCCACGAGTTTGTTACCACGCCTTCTAGCACGCCAAAGGCAAACATATTGATGATAGAATATTGCACTTCAAAGAGCTTTTTTTGCTCTTCATTTAGCACATTTTGCATATATAGCACCATAAGTTCGCTAGGCGAAAACCACCGCTTGCTTTGCCTATCAGGGAATACACGCAGGCTAAGTAGATTTTGGGTATTAGTAAAAATCTCAAACCGCTCGCTAACTGCGATTATGTCTTTGTCAAACTTGCTATGTTGAGATTGCGGGATTCTATTTGTCTCGGCTAGGTAGTTGTGTAGCTTTGATTCTCCCAAATCGCTATCATAAATATCTAGCCAGCTTACATATTTTTCATCTTTTGACACACCCAAAATCTCGCGCAATCGTGGCGTATCTGTGGCGATGATTTTGACTTTTTTCCAATCATTTGGAAAGGCTATCATTCCTAGCAAAACTTCGACATTGCTAAGCCCGCTAAAGCCGTCTTTTTTGTGGATTTTATGGACAAATTCCATAGCCACCGTATCAAATGGCTTAATGCGCCCCATAAAATCTTGCGTTTGGATTTTGCCAAAACGACTTTGAAATTCCTCCGCATTTGCTTTTAATAAATTTATTCGTTCATTGATATGTTTTTGATTTATCAAATACGGGCTAATCTGCGCGTCATTTAGGGCTTTTTCTAGCTCGGGCGTTATGTTTAGAGAATTAGCGTTTGGTAGATTTTGTGCTTTTATATCGCTTAGATTTTGGTGTGGATTTTGATGGTTTTGAGCGGGATTTTGTGGAGTGGGATTTTGTGGTGCAAGGTTTTGCGAAGAGGGGTTATTTTTGGGAGTAGATGAGTGGGTTTGTATATTTTGAGATTGATTTTGCAAAGGGTTTGATTGTGCGTTAAGTTGAGATAGATTTAGCAATGCAAATGCGATAAAAACACTGCCAATGCTACTTAAAACCTTGCTAGAAGTTGCGTTTTTATTAACAGATTTTGGGCTAGATTGTGCGCCGTATTCTGCACTATGTAGATATTTTGCTAGCATTTGAAATCGCCCTTTTTTATCAAAAAGCAACAAAAGCCCTGCCAAAATCAACAAAGTATAGCCAATATAAGTTGGGATTTTGCCCGGGTCGTTATTCACAGATAGCACGGTTGTGTAGGCATTTACCTCATCGTCAAAATAATAGTTGCTTTGATAAAATCGATACCCCCCAAAATCAAGCGTATGGTTCATATAGATTCTAAAAGGAAACAAAATCTTATCATTTTCATCTAGCACTTCGATTTGTGAAGCATAAGATGATGGATTTTCCGTGCCTGCATAAGTTTTTTTCTCAAACTCTAGCAAGCGGATTTTAAAAGGCAAAGCCACTTTTTTTGCCCCCCAATGAAATCCAAACTTCATTCCCCCCACTTCTACGCGCAAGATTCTATGCTCATTAGAGCCACCTGCCCCACCCAAAAGGGATATTTCCTGCGTGTCGCCATTATAGCTGACTTCCAATGTCAAAACCATTTCCCTATTTTTGGGATTTTCTTCATTTGGAGGCGTTAGGGCGATGTCTTTTGAAGTGATGCGCAAAGGCTTGTCAAAAATCTCTACAACTTCGTTGATTTTAGGTTTGGCAAAAAATGTCCCATACACGCTAATATCGGCGTTTATAAATTGTGGCTGTGCTTTTTGCCAATTCTCATCAATCGCAGAAATATTTATGTAATTTTCACTTGAATAGAAAAAATCCGCGCTTTGATTTTCGCTCACCACAAAAATCCCCTCCCTACCAAAATAGCGCGTAACGCCCGCACCAATGATAATAATGATAAACGAAAAATGAAAAAGTGCTGAAATGTATTTTTTGCGAGGAATTGCGCGATAATGGATAAAGCTAACAATCAACGCAACAATAAGATAAATATGAAGCAGGGCAAACCACCACGAATTATACACGATTGCGCGTGCGGCTATCGTGCCATAATCATTTTCGATAAAAGTCGCCACCGCACAAGATAGCGCGTAAAAAAACGCCACAGGCAAAATCACCCAAAACGAATAAAAAAATCTAAGCAAAGATTGATTTTGGGTTTGTTGCAAAGAATTTTGCGCGCGATTTTTTGCAAGATTTTGCGCGGGGTTTTGTGTCTTTTTTTGTGAAGTTTTATTTTTTAGATTTTGTGTCTTGCTTTTAAAAGCATTTTTTATAGATTTTATGTTGTCTAAGAGTTTCATTTTTGTCCTTTATTGTGATTTGCGTGTTGTGATTTGTAGCTGTTGTTAGTTGTGAAAATTTGCTAGATTTTGCCTTGCAAGTTTTCATAGATTTTCTAGCGCATTATTCTATGCTATCTTGCTGAAAAGCCATTTGCAATTCTTTTTGCAATAGCTGTGATAGCTTTTTTTCATCACCTTTTGCTTCAAGCCATTTCCCACTTGTGATAAATCCTAGCAATGCCCTAAACTGCGCTGGTGGCAAGTAGCTAGGATATTGCAAGATACTTTGCCCCTCCTTGCTAGATAGCACGATAGTAGGCGTAGGGGAAATGCCATAAATTTGGGCTAGCTTTTTGGTTGGGAGTTTGACTTCTTTTATGGTGCTTTGCGTGGCGTTTGAAGTGGCTTTAGAATCTGTTTTAGAATCTGTATTGCCGATTATAAAGTTGTGGATTTTGGCATAGCTTAGATTGATATAATACGCGCTAAATTCATCGCCTATAATCCTTTGTAGTTGCTCATCTTGCTTAATATCATTTTTTAGCTTTTCGCAATACTTGCAACCATTTGCCCCAAAAATAAGAAGCATATACTTGCCATTTGGACTAATTTCCTTAGTATCTCTAAAAATATGCTCTAGCCCTAAGTATGAATTTTTATCTAGCTCGCTAGATTCTAGGTTTTGGCTATTTTCATCTTTGCACGCGTTTAAAAAAAACATATTTAGCACCAAAAACGCACAAAAAAATGGCGCAAAAATCATATTTGCGAAATGATTTTTTGGGTTTTTGTGGATTTTGGCAAAATAGATATTTTCAAGAAGTTTATTTGCAAGAGGGATATTTGGCATTATTTGTTTGCGTGATATGTCAAAGAGTTTTTTCATTTGATTTTCCTTTGTTTGTGGATTTGGTTTTGTGAGGTTTTTTGCCTTGTTTGTTGATTTTGCTTTGGCTCTTTGTTGGATTTAGATTTTGCCCTGCTTGGTTTGTTGTTGTTATTTTTATATGTTTTTTTGGTATTTTTTGGATTTTTATTTGCGTTTTTGCTTTGTAAAAATTTTGATTTTTTGCGGGCGGTGGCGGGGGATATTTGTTGGGTTGTGTGTTTTTGTAGTGCGTCATTTGCTAAATCTATGATGATTTTTGCAAAGCCCTCTTTGTCATTTGGGCATTCACACACAAGATAATCGCTAATTTTTAGAGAATTAGCTAGCTCTTTGTATTGGATTTTTAGCTCATAATCTGTTTCAGAGTTATCAATGCTAAAGGCTAGCGGATAAATGATGATTTTGCTATCTTTGTTTGCGGTTATGGTGCTACTTGTGCTTGGCTCTATCCAGCGCATAGGTCCTACTTTGCTTTGGTAGCATAGCAATATTTTTTTTAAATTTACTCCCCTAGATTCTAGGATTTTGCTTATGATTTGTTTTCCTTTCTCGCAATGCTCCACATAGCAATCGCCCTTATCTATTAGGCTTTGTGGCAATCCGTGCGCGGATAATAGTAGCACAAATTCACTTGGATTTTGCGCGTTATTTTTTTGCAAAGTAGCGATTATCTCATCTACGACTAACTCATAAAAAGGCACATAATCGCTAAAATGCTCCACCACGCTAACTCGTGGGGCATAATCTAGGGCTTTTAACCCCCTCTTTGCATCTAGCAAAGATGAATACGCAGTCGCCGTAGAAAACTGCGGATATAGGCTAAAAAGCACCAAATCCTGCACACCACGCGATTTCAAATCGCTTAGCACTTCTTGGCAAAAAGGTGGCGTATATCGCATAGCATAAGTGTAAATCTTGCTAGAATCTAGCGCATTTAGAGCGTTTGTAAGGGCGAAAGTGTGCTTTATCAGCGGGGAGCAACCACCGATTTTACGATAATTTTCTTTGACGGATTCTAGCCTTTTTGATACGATTATGCTACCTACCATTTTGCGAATCAAGCTATTTCGTATCGGCAACAAAAGCGGGTCGCCAAAAATGTTTTTTAAAAACGGCTCTACGCCCGCAATATCCGTAGGTCCTCCCATATTTAAAAGCACGACAGCGGTTTTTGGACTAAGTTTATTTTGCGCGGGTTTTTTAGATAAATCTTTCATACATAGCCTTAAAAGCCAAAATAAAACCAAAATCTTAGCAAAAAGCAACTTAGATTTTGCAAATAAAAAGCCTAAAATGATTGTGATAGATTTTTCATTAGCGCATTTACTAATTTTTGAAATAATGTTGGGCTTAAATTTTACTTTACAAAAGGAGTCAAAATGACACAACAAGCCTGCTTAACCACGCTAGAATCTAGCCATAATCAAAACGCAAAATCTAAGATTTTGCACAACTCTCTCTCTCTCTCTCTCGTAAATCTCTTGTAAGCACTTCGCTAGCTTTATCACTAGCATTATTTCCAAACATTGCAAATGCCCTTACAATAACTTCTAGTGATTTTACAAACAAAGGTGGTGGCGTATTTGCGTATGAAAATGCCACTCAAACAGCCCTAGATATAAAATCAGAGCTAAATCCTCAAGGTGCTACTTCTCTAGTTATAAACACCCCACAAGCAAATATCACAATGGGTGGGGAAAAAATCATAAGCGATGGGAATCCACTAGGTTTCACTATCACTGCAAAAAGCCTAAATCTTACAGGCACAAGCAGCGCTAATTCACAAATTAGCATATTTGAGCCTGCTACTATCAATGCAAATGTTCGCACGCAAAACGCACTCATCGAAATCGGCAAAGGAACAATGACGCAAAATGGACAAACTCGCACATTAAATGGAAATCTAAACATAAATGGGAATCTAAGCACACAAAACACAATCATTAGAAATGGCGTTGTGGGCGGTGGAGATAGGGGGCGACTTATCGTAAATGGCACAAGCACGATAAATAGCACAGAATTTATCATCTATTCTTTTGATACTTTGAGTAACGCGCAAGCAAAGGTTTTGATGCTTACTTCAAATGGCAATATCACGCTAGGGAGCGGAAATAGCGCGTCTTTTTATATCCGCAAAGATACTACTTTGCTAGAAAACACTTATAATTTTACATTGGCTCAAGACAACTTAAGCGGATTATTTTTTATCAA
>NZ_JBSIUV010000037.1:0-20842 GCF_053654515.1 Helicobacter sp. T3_23-1059
CATAAAGGATAAATCTTGTTTTCCTTTTGCAAAATCAATGTTGTTGCTAGCGATAATTTCCGCGTCCGTCTTGCCCTCGCTTAAGTCGTTTTTGTATTTTTCTAGCCATTGTTGCGTTTTTTGGGTAATATATTTTGATTGTTCTTGTGCTATGGCTTGCGCTCGGGCTTTATCATCGATTTCCCTATATTTTGCTAAGTCTTTTTTGTAGTCTAAAATCTCTTTGTTTCCATTTTTTGCTTCTTTTTCAAACCATTCATCAAATTCTTTTACGCTTAGTTCTCTGCCCGCTCGCTCGTTTGCTTGTTTTTCAAAGTCGTTAAATCTTTTTTCTAGGCTTTTTTCTAATGCTAGCGTGTCAATGTCTTTGCTTAGATTTTGATTTTGCGCAGGCGTGTCTTTTGGTGTAGGTGTGTCTTTTTGCGCAGGGGTGTTTTGATACCCTCCCCCTTTGTCCCCCTCTACAAGGGAGGGGGAATCTTGCAACTTGTCCGCCTCCGCAAGGGAGGGGGAAATTGAGGTCATTGCCACGCAGATTTTGACTTGTCAAAAAAGCTCACAATGACAAACAAAATTCTACACAAATATCACTCGCCTAAAGCGTATTAACAATCTGTTTTTTTTTTTTTGTAGTATCGCTTTTTGAAAATTTTGCAAAAAGGACTCTAAATAATGAAAAACAAAAACTTAACGCACGATGAAATTGAAAAATTGAAAGAAAAACTCAAAGGGTGGTTTGAGAATCCATATCAGTTTAATAGTTGGATTTTGTTTAATTATCTTAATTTATCCAAAATGGATTCTAACAGCATCAATAAAGAGCGACTAAAGGAAAGTGTAGAAAATGACTTTGAGGGAAATTTCAACTCTATGAAAAGCAATAGCGGACATAATCACGGCAAAATCTTTATCGAGGAAAATGGTAAGGTTAGGCTTTATGAACCCATAGCGCAATTTATCATTGAGCAATATCAAAGCAAATTTAACAATGGAGGTAAGTAATGAACTTATTTAGAATTGTGGTGTTAGCTGGATTCTTGGTAAGTGGGCTAAGTGCATATTATATCGGTGGGGCGTATGTAACGCTTGTTGATTGCTCGTGGGGGCAATACGGCTATGAGTATGGGAATATCGGCACATACAAAGATAGCAATGGCAATCTTTATAGAGTGTTTTTTGGCAGCAATTATTGCCAATACTAACAGGTAAAAAGGAGTAAAAAATGAGGCAAGTGACAAATAAATTTGTGTTAGCGTTTATGATTTTTGCAACTATGGTATTAAATGCAGATGAAAAATTCACAGAACAAGAAAGGAAAGAACGATATCAGATGGGACAAGTATGGAAATTTATAAAAGATTGTGTTTTTGAAAAAGATTCAAATGCTTGTCAAATAGCTATTGCTCAATTTGCAGAACTAGGCTATTCGCCCGATAAATGTAATAAGGGAGAATTTTGGGCAGATTTTTGTTTTATGATAGCAGCGACTTATGGGCAAGCAGGAAATTATTTTATGAAACACAGATATAATGAAGTTCTTTGCCATATAAGGCAGATCCCTGACCAATGTTCGGAGGCAGGATTTAATTATTTTGGTGGAAAAGGTGTAAGGCAGGATTATGGCTTGGCAAAACAATACTATGGTAAAGCCTGCGATTTGGGAGACCAAGTGTCTTGTGATATATATCGTAAGATGAATGAAGCAGGGGTTAGATAATGGCAATAATCCATAAAGATATAATGAAAGAACATAAACCAAGTCGTAGTGTATCACAAAACAATCAAGTGTCTTGTAGATATTTTTCGAGTAGCACTTATTGGAACAAGCAATATTTTCAACTAGATATGGAAACAAGTGTTTCAAATATCCGCTTTGATAGAGACACGGCGATATTTTTAATAGATTTGCTTATCAAAGAATTTGACTTGCAAGCAGATATAAAAGTAAAAGTCTCTTTTAAGTAGATAAAATTTTATCCACACGACAAAAGAACTTCTATGAATAAATCGCTATAAAACTGCATAAAAATAAAAAAAAATGAATTTGTTAAATAAGTTGCATAAACAAGTTATAAAGATACTACTAATGGTATTGTGTGGTGCGTCTATGACTTATGGCAATGAAAAAGTAAGACAATGTATCAATTATCTAAGCATATCAGTAGAAAACACAAAAGAACACAAGATAAAAATGGAAGCTTGGAAAAATTACGAGAAAGAAAAAGAACGATTAAAAAAAGTAGGGGAAGAAATAAATGACAATAATATAAAGAAATGGAAAGTGTTTTTGGAGGCGTAGAAGGTAGAAGCAAACACAAAAGAACATAAACAACGAGAGACGATAAAAGAACAAACAATGCAGATTCTACAAAAACCAACCAAGACACAAAAAGAATTAAAAGCCATAAAATTATCAACAATGGCAATAGCACAAGCAATTAACGCAGAACAACAAGAACTACAACTACGAAATAGGGTATTAAATAACCAAGAAAAAAGATGAGCAACTAACGCACAAATGGGTTAATGCGCTAACAGAAAAAACACGAAAAAGATAATTTAGTACTATATGTTGTGTATTGTAATTTAATCAATTTGGATTAGAAAATATATTTTGCCTTGTGATTTTATAAAAGTTGTTATTTTATAAAAAATGTGCAAAGTTAGAATCTTTAAAAACATTGATAATGATATAATGTCTAAGTTTTTTATTTTGCAAAAAATCTAAAATCAAGTAGGAGTAACCAAAAATGCCTAGATTGATTCTTGCATTACTATGCTTTTTTATCAGCATCTGCACATTGCAAAGCGAGCAGATAAACGATGAGGATTTTAACGCTGCTTATAATCTATGCACGCAAGATAAACAAGCCCAAGCCTGTTTGCTACTAATCACTCAAGGGCTAGAAAGCCTAGAATCTTGCGAATCTAGCTGTAATGAAATCGGGCTTATCTATCATAATGCAAGTAGCGCACTAGAGGGCGAAGCACTTACAAATTACATAAAAATCGCTGTTGCTTATTATACAAAAGCCGCATTGCAAGGTAATATTTTAAGCGTGTATAATATAGGTATGATGTTTTATGAAGCACAAATGTATGATAAGGCAAAGGAATATTTTGACACGGCTTGCGAAAAAGGCTTTGCTAGGGCGTGCAATAATCTAGGCGTGCTATATCGCTCAGGCTTTGGTGTGCCTAAAAATTTAGCAAAAGCAAAATCATTATACGCGCAAGCGTGCGAAAACAAAGAGCCACTAGGCTGTCATAATTTAGGATTTATGTATGCTTTTGGTATAGGCGTTAGCCAAAATTTCCCATTAGCACAAAGTTATTTTGGCAAAGCGTGTGATTTAGGGCATACGCAATCTTGTGAAATAAATGTCAACAGATTGCAACGAGATGATTTACAAAAATTTGAAACACTTGATAACAACGATAAAGGCTTTGAGATTTAGGTAGATTTTTGATTAAAAATCTTTTTTTTTTTTTTTGCAAAATAGATTTTCGGGTTTGCAACCTAAATATGACAAAGAAATAAATTCACTCTATAAATTCTCAAACTTCTTTTAAAAAAAACTTCTTAAGAACAATATCCCTTAAACTTAAAATTTCTTATTTTTTATCTAGCACTTCAAATGCAGGCAAAATCTTGCCCTCAAGCAATTCTAAGCTAGCCCCACCGCCTGTGGAAATAAAGCTCATATTATCCCTCTCTCCTGCTTTTTCTACCGCATCTGCGGTATCTCCTCCACCGATTAGCGAAAACGCATAAGTCTCAGCGATAGCGTGTGCGAGGTTAAAAGTCCCGCGAGAGAATTGCGAAATCTCATAGATTCCAAGCGGTCCATTCCAAATTATTGTTTGACTTGCTTGTATGACTTCGTTAAATAGCTTTGTGCTAGCAGGTCCCATATCTACGGCTTTGTAGCCCTGTGGGACATCTTGGGCGGGGGTGATTTTGATATTTGTGTGGGTTTTTATGTCATCAGTGCTTACCACATCGACAGGCAAGTAGATTTTGACATTTTTTTCTTTGGCTTTTTGCAGTATTTTTTGTGCTTCATTGATTAAATCTTTTTCCACCATAGAATCCGCCATATCATAGCCAAGCGAGGCTAAAAAAGTGTTGCTCATCGCCCCGCCGATGATGATTTTATCCACTACGGATAAGATATTTTCTAGCAGGGCTAATTTTGAGCTTACCTTGCTTCCACCTACGATTAGTAGCACGGGTTTTAGCGGGTTTGCTAGGGCTTTAGCAAACGAATCTATTTCTTTTTTTAGCAAAAGTCCAGCCACTTTTTCTGTGACAAATTTGCTAACACCATAAGTGCTAGAATGCGCCCTGTGGCTTGTGCCAAATGCGTCATTTACAAACACATCGCAATGATTTGCTAAAGATTTGCTTAGCTCATCGCTATTTTTTTCTTCCCCCTCATAAAATCTAATATTTTCTAGCAATATAATACTTCCCTCCTCTGCTTGCTCTTGCAAAGAGGCAAGCGACTCGATAGAATCTGCAAACACCACATTTTTATCTAGCAATCTCTCTAATCTTTTTAAAATATGTTTTAGCGAAAATTCTGCTTGTTTGCCTTTGGGACGCCCTAGATGACTGACAAGCACGATACATTTTGGCTCATTATCCACGCAATAATTTATCGTAGGCAATGCCTCTCTTATGCGCGTATCATCGCTAATATCAAATTCCTCATCCATTGGCACATTAAAATCCACGCGAATCAAAATCCGCTTATTTTTTAGGCTAATATCTTTGACCGTCTTTACTTGTTGCATAAATGAAATGCCTGCTACTTGCTCCATTTGCGCTCCTTTTTTAGAGAAAATTTAGTGATATTGTGGCGATAAAAATAGTAGAAATTTTTTACTTTTAATGCGCGCAATCATACCATAAAAGCGAAAATCTTTAAGTCATTTTGGCAATTATGCTATAATTGCGTGTCTTATAAAAATAGCATAAATACGCATTAGCACAGCAAAGTAGCAAGTGCTAAAAACAAAACAAAAAGCGAGGCAAAGACGATGATAAAGATATTAAAAAGCACACAAAAAGATTTTGAAAAAGAGTTTGATAAAATCCTTTTGCGAGGAAGCGAGGATATAAGCGAGGTAACCCCAAAAGTAGAATCTATCTTGCGCGAAGTGCGAGAAAAAGGGCTTAATGCGCTATTATCACAAGTAGAGAGATTTGATAAATGGAATCCTAAAAGTTTGGAGGATTTGCAAATATCGCCAAAAGAATGTAAAGACGCCTATAACTCGCTAGATAAACGCACAAAAGAGGCTTTGCATATCGCTTATGAGAGAATCTATGCTTTTCATTCAAAAGAAAAAAAACAATCGTGGCTTGATTTTGAGGCAAATGGCAGTGTGCTAGGCGCAAAATATACACCTGTGGAGCGTGCGGGGCTATATATCCCAGGGGGCAAAGCTAGCTATCCTAGCTCACTTTTGATGAATGCGATTCCAGCAATCGTAGCGGGCGTGGATTCTATCGTTGTTTGCACGCCTACACCTCTAAAGCAGACAAATTCACTACTTTTAGCTGCATTGCATATTTGCAATATAAAAGAAATCTACAAAATCGGTGGCGCAAGCGCAGTAGGGCTAATGGCGTATGGAATCAAATCTAGCGAGAACAACACACAAATAAAAAAAGCCGATGTCATCACAGGACCGGGCAATATCTATGTAGCCACCGCAAAAAAGCTAGTCTTTGGTGAAGTAGGCATCGATATGATAGCTGGACCTAGCGAGATTGCTATCATCGCGGATTCTAGCGCAAATGCGGAGTATTTAGCGCACGATTTGCTATCCCAAGCCGAGCACGATGAAATGGCTAGCTCATTTCTTTTTACCCCCGATGAAAATCTAGCAAAAATAGTAAGTCAAAAAGTAGAGCAGATTTTAGAGTCTTTGCCAAAAAAAGCCATAGCAAAATCTAGCATTGATAATCGCGGTGCAATAATCATTTGCAATGATATAGCGCAAAGCGTGGAGTATTGCAATGCCCTTGCGCCAGAGCATTTAGAGCTAATGGTAGCAAATCCTTTTGAATTATTGCCAAGTATCAAAAATGCAGGAGCGATTTTTCTAGGACAAAATACGCCAGAACCCATAGGGGACTATCTAGCAGGACCAAATCACACGCTACCCACAGGTGGAAGTGCTAGATTTTTTTCTCCCTTAGGGGTGGAGCATTTTATGAAAAAAATCTCAGTGATTTATTTTTCAAACGAAGCGATAAACACGCTTGGCACGCCTTGTGCGCATTTAGCAGAGCTAGAGGATTTGCACGCACACGCAAAAGCCGTGCTTGCAAGAATCAAATCTTAATGTAGAAAAATCTTAAAATAGAGTAAAATCTAAAAAAATCCAAAAAAGATTTTGGCTATAATCCAAAATTTTTACAAACCAACACACAAAACCAAAACAAAGGACAAAATATGTGGGAAGAGCTAGATAATGGGCTAGAAGTATTACAAGGCGACCCTGTAAAAAAATGGTGCGAAATAATCCTAAACGCCTCGCCTACGCTTGCACAAAAAGAGCTAGAGAGAATGCTAGAAATGCTCGCAGTTTATGAACTAGCGTATGAAGAAAATGGCGGGGATTTGCGCAAATTTTTGCACACTCATAAAGAAGCCATAGAAGCAAAAAAACGCGATATTGCTATTGATTCTAGTGCAAAGATTTTGAGTGAAAATGAATAGATTTTAGCGGGTGTTTTTATGCGATTTTTTGTAGTTTTTGGATTTTTTTTTATGCTACTTGTGCCGCATTCTTTGCTAAATGCAGCACAGCCTGTGTGGGACTATGAGGAAAATCTAGTGCTAAAAAAAGATGAAATCTATCAAAAAAGTTTCCAAATCGCAGGTGTGCAAAAAGAGCTAAAATTTTATTGGACTTTGTATAAAAACTACGGACTTGTTGTAAATCTAAAATACGATAAATTCCCATATCAGTTTATTCTCTACACAGATTATGCGCGAAAAAGTTTTAAGATTCCTCTATCTAGGGCAGGGGATATTCGCGATATAGAAGTGTTTTTAAGTTTTTTAAAATACGACTATGAAAGCAAGGAGGCGACTCTTTGGCTAGGCGTGCTATATCCTCAAAAAATAAAAAGCGGGAGTTAGTCAAAGACTTTAAGATAGCACAAAGTTTTATAAAAATATCGCATTATCTTAAAGAAAACACAAAGCAAAATAAAGGTAAAATCTTAAAATTTTATATGTTTTTGGTAGCATTTTTTAAGGATTTTTATAGAAATTCTAAGGAGAGAAAATGGCAAGTGCGACAAACAAAAGCGGGCAATGCACGCAAAATGGGCAAGATTCAAGCAAAATCTTAGCCGATGATTTTTTGCCATTGATACAATCGCGCTGTGATGAATGGATAGCCAACCTAAAAAGCCCAAATATTGATAAAATCTACTCTGCGATAAAATCTGGCAAAATGCTACGAAGCAAGCTAGTATTTGCGATTTTAGGGCAAAAACTTTCAAATCCAAAATCCATAGATTCTACATTTTCTACCGACATTTTAGATTCTGCCATTAGTTTATGCGCAGTTATCGAGCTAGTGCAATGCGCGTCTTTACTGCACGATGATGTCATCGATGAAGCAAAGATGCGCAGAGGTGTGCCAAGTGTCAATGCCACATTTGGCAATAAAAATGCCATTATGCTAGGCGATGTGCTGTATTCAAAAGCATATTTTCATTTAGTGGATTTTCCTTTAAGCATTGCTAAAAGCATATCAAATGCCGTATGTGCGCTATCAAGAGGGGAGATAGATGATGTGCTTTACTCACGCGAGTTTCAGCCTAGCGTAGAAGTGTATTATAAGATTTTGGAGGATAAAACAGCCTCTTTAATCGCCTCAAGCGCAGAATCTAGCGCGATTTTGGCTGGGCTAGAATCATCTAAGTATTATGAGTATGGCAAAAATTTGGGGCTAGCGTTTCAAATCGTTGATGATTTGCTAGATATTACCCAAGATGAAGCGACTTTAGGCAAGCCAAGTATGAATGATTTGGCTGAGGGAAAAAGCACTTTGCCCTATATTTTGCTTTATGAAAAATTAGATTTTGCTACAAAAGATGAGTTTTTATCGCATTTTTACAAGCGAGATAGTGTGGCGATAGAGTGGTTTAAAAAATCATTTGACACATATAAAATCATACAAAACACCCAAAAAATCGCGCAAGATTTTATAAAAAAAGCCCTAAATGCAATCAAAGATGAGCAAAATCCTACTCTAGTGCAAATCGCAACTTCAATGATAGATAGGAGGTTTTGATGCAAGTGCAATATCTAGCCCTAAGTTTTTCGCACAAAAATACCCCCATAGATTTGCGTGAAAAGCTCGCATTTCCTCAAAGCGATTTTATGCAAAATGTGCAAAGTAGCTTTTTGCAAAATAACGGCGATAAATCTAGCAAAATCAGTAAAAATCCCTACAAAAAAGGCTCAATACAAGATTTTTTATTAACCCTAAAATCAAAAGTGCCAAGTCTAAAAGAAATCCTTTTGCTTAGCACTTGCAATCGTGTGGAGTTTTATATCATTACGCATAGCCCTGAAGAGTGCATAACAGCGGTGCTTGATAGCTTTGCGCTATCTCGTAAAATCCCGCTAAAAGAGCTAGAAAAACACTGCAAAATCGCACAAAATGCCGAAGCCTTGCACCATCTTTTTAGCGTGGTAAGCGGGCTAGATAGCGTAGTAATTGGCGAGACACAAATCGTAGGGCAAATCAAAAGTGCGTATAAGATGTGCTATGATTTGGGCGTATGCGGGCAAGAAATCACGCGTTTAGCACATTTTGCGTTTCGCTGTGGAGGGAGGGTAAGAAGCCAAACCCATATCGGCAAAACTCCGCTATCTGTGGCATCTGTGGCGGTAAAAAGGGCATTAGAATTTATCCATAAAACAAAAAAATCTACCAAAATCACAGAATCTAGCAATAAACTTTTGGCACAAAACCTCACGCAAAATTCACAAAATCTTGCAAAAAATATTTCGCAAAATCTAACGCAAAATCCACAAATAAGCGCACTTATCATCGGCGCAGGGGAGATGGGCAAACTTGTGATTAGGCATTTGCTAGATTCTAGGATTTCTATTGCCTTTGCTAATCGCACGCTATCAAATGCGAGTAATTTTTTGTGCGAGTTGCAAGAAGAGGGCAAAGATATTAGCAATATTACGCTTTTGGATTATAAAAGTCTAAAATCCACACTTGATGATTTTACGCTTGTCTTTTGCGCTACGGGGGCTAGCAGGGCGATTATCAAAGAGGCAAAATCTAGGGATTTTAAGCGGGCGTGGTTTGATTTGTCTGTGCCTAGAAATATCGAAGTAGCAAAAATCCCAAAAGATTTGCATATTTTTTGCGTAGATGATTTAAAACGAACCATAGATGAAAATCTAGTCGGCAAAAAAATCCAAGCCCACCAAGCCTACGCCATTATCGGCAATGCTGTAGGGGAATATTTCTCGTGGGTGCAGAGCTTTGATGTGTTGCCACTGATTAAGACGATGAGAGAAAATGCTAAGATTGCAAGCCTGCAAGAGTTGCAAAGGGCTATCAAAAAAGGCTACTTGCCTAAAGAGCTAGAAAACGAAGTCAAAATCATCTTGCACAATGCGTTTAATGTGTTTTTGCATAATCCCACGCTAATGCTAAAAGAGCTAGCAAATACCCAAGAGGGCGATAGCATAATCGATGCGACAAAAAGGGTTTTTAACGAAATGCCACTAAGCAAAAAAGAAGCAAGAGAGAGGGCAAAAACACATAATAAAAATCAAACAAGGGAAGCGATAGAATCAAAAGCAAATGAATTTTTTGGCACAAATCAAAATGCAAAATCTAAAGATTTGCAAGAAGCAAAAGAAACAAAAGAATCTACAAAATCCAAAAGAGCGGATTTTATCAATCGCTACAAATGCGAATACGACACGACTTCTACGCCTTAATGCGTATCAAAATGCGTGAAATGCGTTTAATTTTGTCGCAAAATCTAACCAAAAGGACATAAATGCTTTTTTCAAAAATGCTACTCCCAACTAGCAAAGAATCCCCAAAAGACGCCATCTTAAAAAGTCATCAATACCTCGTGCGAGCGGGCTATATCCACCAAATAGGAAGCGGAATCTATAATTTTTTGCCATTAGGCAAAATCGTCCTAGAAAAAATCAGCCAAATCGTGCGAAATAGACTAAATGAAGCGGGAGCGCAAGAAGTATTGTTAAGTTTTGTAACACCTGAGGAGCTATGGCAAAAAAGCGGGCGAAATCAAAATTATGGCAAAGAACTTTTGCGTTTTAGCGACAGAAAAAACACGCCATTTTTGCTAGCCCCCACGCACGAAGAGAGCGTAACAGAGCTAGCAAAAACCTACATAAAATCATATAAATCCCTCCCGCTAAACCTCTATCAAATCCAGCTAAAATTTCGCGATGAGCTTCGTCCTAGATTTGGTCTACTTCGCACGAGAGAATTTATAATGAAAGATGGATATAGTTTTCACGCAAATAGCGCGGATTTGGATAGGGAATTTAACCTTATGCACAAAACATATAGCGCGATTTTTAGCGATTTGGGATTAGATTTTCGCTGTGTAGAGGCAGATAGCGGGGCGATAGGTGGGAGTGGGAGCAAAGAATTTATGGTGCTAGCAAGCAGTGGGGAAGATACGCTAGCCGTGTGCCAAAACTGCGAATATGCAGCAAACCTAGAAGTAGCAAGACGCGCTAAAAGGCAAACTCCGTGTGATAAAAATGGAGAGAAAATCCTGCCACCAAAAGCGGATTTTGCCAAATTTTCTACACCAAATGTTAGAAGCATTAGCGATTTGTGCGCGTTTTTTCATATCAATCCTTTTTTTACCATCAAAGCGGTAGTAAAAAAATATACCAAAAAAGCTGACAACCTAGAATCCACAAGCACCAAATCTAAACAAACAACAAAACCAACAAAAATAGATTCTGCTCAAAATCAACATTTAAATCAAAATCTAGCAAATCAAAATCTTGCAAATTTACAAGAGGATTTTGCTGTGTTTTTCTTGCGTGGCGATGATGAGCTAGAGGAGATAAAAGCCTTAAACGCGCTAAATGCAAATGGTTTTAACGCATTAGAATTGCTCGATGCAAGCGAGAGTGAGCTAGAAAATCTAGGGCTTATAGCGGGCAGTATTGGCGCGTATTCTTTGCGCGCTATTATCGGGGAAAGAGCGATTATTTTTGATAATGACTTAAATGGTGCAAGCGATATGATTTGTGGCGCAAATGAGAGGGAAAAGCATTTTGTGGGGGTGGATTTAGATACTTTTGAAAATCTTGTGTTTGCGGATTTAGCAGTGGTGAAAGAGGGTGATATTTGCGCAGATTGTGGTGGGAAAATCATTCATAAAAAAGGCATTGAAATAGGGCATATTTTTAAGCTAGGGGATAAATACTCTGCCCCCCTGCAAGCAAAGTTTTTAGATGAAAATGGCAGAGAAAAACCCTTTATTATGGGGTGTTATGGCATAGGCATTAGCAGGATTTTGAGTGCGATTTTGGAGCAAAAAGCCGATGAAAAAGGCTGTGTGTGGAGCAGGGCAGTCGCGCCATTTGCCCTGCAAATCATTATCGCAAATATCAAAGATAAAATCCAATATGATTTTGCTTTCGCGCTTTATGAGAGCCTAAAACAAGTAGGCGTAGAAGTAGCCCTTGATGATAGGGATTTGCGTTTTGGTGCGAAAATGGCAGATTTTGAGCTTATGGGTAGCGCAAACTATGCCTTACTTGTTGGCAAAGGATTAGAATCTAATCGCGTAGAAATCATCAAACGAGATGGTTTGCAAAAAAGCGAGATAGATTCTAGCAGTGTATTAGAACAAGTGCTAAAAATCATCAAATAACGCCTAAAATAAGGGGTTTTAGATTTTTATATTTTTTAGATTTTGAGATTGCAAAATATGGCAGATTAAATGGAATCACTTTTGCAAGGCATAAAAATAGTAAAAAATTACAAAAAAGGAAGCAAATGCCAACACTTATCATCATCGGCTATATTGCCCTAGAACTACTTAGCTTTAGCCTGTGGGCAAGCACGCTTGGATTTTTTAGCCTTTTTTTAGAGATTGTGGGTAGTGGATTTTTGGGACTATGGCTTTGGTCATCGCGCACGCGCTCGCTTAGTGCCTCGCTAAATGATATTATTTATTTTATGTATGAGGGGCGGATTTTGGATTTGCTAAAAAGCAATATGCTTTTTTATCTTGGCGCGATTTTGCTGATTTTGCCCGGTTTGGCTGGCGATAGCGCGGGTGTGATTTGCATTTTAGCTAGCTTTTTGATACAGCCAAAACCGCTTGATAGCGACTTTACGCGAGATTTGCGCGCAAGACAAAAGCACCAACATAGCGAATATCAACAATTTGATTTTGATTCCAAACCAAAAAATAACAACGCTAACGATGATGATATTATCGAAGTGGAAATCATTGATGAAAGCAAAGAGCAAAAACCCTCTATCCAACAAAAAAGCGGCAAAAAAGATGCAAAAAACAAGGATAAAAATGGATAGAAAAAATCTGCGTAATTGCTATTTAGACGCGCTAAAAAAGCAAAATCTAATCATAGGCACGCGTGGAAGTGCGCTTGCTTTGTGGCAGGCAAGGCATATCAAAACGCGACTAAAAGATGAACTAGGGATAGAATCTACCTTGCAAATTGTAAAAACCAAAGGGGATAAAATCCTAGATGTCCCGCTTGCAAAAATCGGTGGCAAGGGACTTTTTACCAAAGAATTAGAAGAGCTTTTATTAGGTGGCAAGATTGATTTGGCTGTGCATTCGCTAAAAGATGTGCCTGTGGAATTGCCAAAAGGGCTAATGCTAGCTAGCATAACAAAGAGAGAAGATGCGCGTGATTGCTTACTTAGCTATCAATATCCTAGCTTAGAATCCTTGCCAAAAGGGGCAAAAATCGGCACAACTTCTTTGCGTAGGGCTATGCAGATTTTAGCCAAACGCCCTGATTTAGAGACGCTTTCGCTAAGGGGAAATCTCCAAACGAGGCTAAAAAAGCTAGAATCTAGCGAATTTCACGCCATAATGCTAGCAGCTGCTGGGCTAAAAAGACTTAGCATAACGCGCGAGCAAATCCCGCATATAACGCCATTTTCAACCGATGAGATAATCCCTGCTATGGGGCAGGCTTGTCTTGGGATAGAATGCAAAAATGATGAGTCAAACCTCATACTTGCCCTAGAATCTCTAAGCGATGATGAAGCGCAAATCTGTGCGGGGGCGGAGAGAGAGTTTGTGCGGGTGCTAGAGGGAGGGTGTCAAGTGCCTATCGGAGTGCATTGTGAAATCATAAAATCTAGCACGGAGAAAGATGTAACAAACACGCAAGCTATCATAAAAATAAATGCGATAATAGGACTGCCAAATGGAGAAAAAATCTTAAAAGAATCTATCCAAAAACAACTCATCACAAACGAGATTTGCTCCTCAAAAAGCACGCAATCCACAAAAACTATCAAAACTACAAAATCTACGCAACCTACAAAAAAGATTTTGCAACAAACACTTCCGCAAAAAGAAAATCTACAAGCAATACAAAATCTAGCAAACGCGATGGCAAGAGAGCTAGCACAAAAAATGATAGCGCAGGGCGCAAAAGAGATTTTGCAAGAGGCACTTAGTTTTTGGGATTAGATTTTGTGATATTTTTTTAGCATATTTTTTTTGAATTGTTATTTTATAAAAAATGCTAAAATCCTAACTTTGTTTTAATTTGTTTCGCGCTTTAATCAATCAAAATCCATAAACTAACAAACAAAATAACAATAAGCGAGAATCTAACCAAATGAGCCAAACTACAAATACTATTTCACCCCAAAATCTAAAAGAATACTTTATCAAAACCACGCAATCACTAGGGATTCAAACTAGAATCGTGCCTTGCTCTTTGGAGCTAGAATTTGCACCATTACAAAATCTAGATAGCGAAAAAATCGCAAAAGAATATCAAATACTAGGCGAGCAGGGTAGCAACACCATAAGTCAAGCGATGAGCTACTTGCACAAAGAGGGCGATAGCACAGATGCAATGATTATCGAGCTTTTATCACAGATTTACCAAAAAGTCTCAAGGATAGAGCGCGTAGTGATGAAAACAAGCGATGAATTTGTAGCATTAGAGTGCAGTGCTAGCATTGCAGCATTTGGACACGGAGTGATATGTTGCAAAGAAGAATGCTTTGGGGTAGGGGATAGCTATTATGCTAGGTTTGTTTTGCCAAATATTTTGCAAAGGACTATTGGCGTATATGCCAACGCCCTAAGCCCACAAATCTTACAATTTACCTCCATACATTCTAGCGATGTGAGTGCGCTAGATAACTTTATAGCTTCTAAAGAAATGGAGCAACTTAGAAAAGCAAAGGATAAAAAATGTTAGCAGCGATAGATAAGGAAATGTTGTTTTTCTGCCTTGTGGGTGTTGGATTTTGTGTGGTGTGCTTGTTTGTCTATGTGGTGGCAAAAGATAGGGATACTAACAAACGATTGCAAAGGTTTGAAAGCGCGCTTACAAGCCTTGCAAAAGAAATCTATAAAACCCAAAAAGGTGTGGAAAAATTTGAACAAGAGGGCAATAAAATAGATTTTCTAAACGCCACAGATAGTGGCATAAGCACGCTAGGAGCAAACGAAAATGTCAAAACCTCATTGCAAGAAAAAATCACATCTATGAGCAAAAAAGTAAATGAACTAGACAAAGACATAGATATGCTAAAAAGCCATTATGATGAAAAAATCATTAGTTTGGAAAATAAACTAAAAGAATATGGGCATTTCACAAGTGGCGGTGGCGATATAGATGAGAAAAAAATCGTTGAAATGTTTCAAGATGGCTTTAGTATTGATTCGATTGCAAAACAGCTTCGTATTGGGCGTGGCGAGGTAGAATTTACCCTAAAACTTGCAAATATCAGCTCTCCTAGCTCAAAATAAGCGCATAAAATAAAATGTATGAATAAAATAAGTTACCAAGTAAATTTATAAGGTTTTTTCTTGTTACAACTCGCAGAATTTTTCTCTAACCCCAAAGAAATTTGCAGTTATTTTGGCGATAGATGCTCGCATTTTCGATATTTTTATATTCAGCATTGCACAAGGGAATTTTGTCAGGGGTTAATTGAGCGAGGCTGGAGGCGATTTGGCGAGTATTTTTTTGTGCCAATTTGTGCGGGGTGCAAAGAGTGCATTTCGATTAGGCAACTTGTAAGCAAATTTGAGCCAAATAAATCCCAAAAGCGAATAATCGCAAAAAATACCGATACGCTTATCACTATCACTCGTCCAAGTGTCGATGATGAGCGTTTGTCTCTGTATGAAAGTTATCACAAAGCGATGAATATAAAAAAAGGCTGGAGCTATCGCGGAATCACAAAAGAAATATATAGCGATAATTTTGTCTATGGATATAATAGCTTTGGATATGAAATCACTTATCGTAGAAATGGGAATCTAGTTGGCGTTGGGTATTTTGACTTGCTAGGAAATAGCATTTCTTCGATTTATTTTTTTTATGACCATGATTTTGCAAATCTTAGTCTTGGCACTTTTAATATTTTGACCCAACTACTAATCGCAAAACGCAAAAATCTTATTTATTTTTATCCGGGATATTGGATAAAAAATCATTATAGTATGGGGTATAAAGAGCATTTTAGACCATTTGAGGAGCTACTAAATACACCTGATATTTTTGAAACGCCCATTTGGAAACCCTACCTTGCAGAATCTACCAAAAACAATAATCTAAAATCTAGTATGGATTCTAATGCAAAAGTGCTAGATTCTAAACAAAAATCTAGCCCCCAATCTAGCCAAACTACCATAAAATCTATCCCAAAAACAAATACAAAAACAAATGCGAACACAAGCGCAAAAACAAGCGTAGGCTAAAAAGCAAAATCTAGCCAAATAAAAAACACCTAAAAACCACACCTCAATAAAAAGGACAACAAATGCCACAAAATCAGCCAAATAACATAAAAAATCACACGCAAAAAAACACGCAACAATACGCAAAAAACACCGCAAAACACGCCCTAAGCAACAAATTATCAATTCTTTTTGGTAAATTTGCAAACTATCCATTCCCGCGCTTTTTTCAAGCGATTGTAAATTCTGTATATGTGAGGATTTTTCATATTGATTTAAGCGATTTTGCCCCTGCGCATACTTACCCTACGCTAAATGCGCTTTTTACGCGCTCTTTGGCTAAATCTCGCAGTTTTGATACAGACCCAAAAACGCTTATTTCCCCAAGCGATAGTGTGATAATGGAGCAGGGCAAAATCTTTGTTGAGGATAGTGCTCTAAAAGCCCTGCAAATCAAAGGAATGTCCTATGCCATAGATGAGTTTTTGGGGGAAAGCGCCACAAACCTAACCGCGCTAGATTCTGCAAAATCTCTTAGCTTTATCAATCTATATTTATCCCCTAGCGATTATCATCACTATCACGCGCCCTGTGATATGAAAATCTTAGAAGTGCGCTATTTTGGCGGTGTGCTTTTGCCTGTAAATCCACCCTCTTTACGCAAAAACCAAAATCTATTTATACAAAATGAACGAGTGGTGGTGGTAGCAGAGGATTTGCGCGGACAAAGGCTGTATTATGTCGCAGTAGGTGCGCTAAATGTCGGCAAAATGATTTTTCATTTTGAGCCAAAAATCCAAACAAACGCCCAGCCAAATGCAAAAGAAATATATCACTACAATCCACCCATAGAAGTCAAAAAAGGCGATGAGTTAGGGACATTTATGATGGGCTCTACTATCGTGCTTATCGCACAAGGACTATTTTTGCAATCACAAACGGGCACAAAAGTTAAGCAAGGTGATATTATCGCTTCGCTAGAATCTTAAAAAACAAAATCTTTATGAAGTAAAATCTAAATGTATTTTGATAAAGAAGCACTATTTTTACGCCTATTGCAATCTAGCAATGTGCTAAAAGGCGTAGGAGATGATGGGGTATTGCTAGCAAAATCTAACATAAAATCTAATAACACATTTTTTGCAACTAAAAATTTTGCTAACCAAAAACGATTTGCTAGGATTATGGATTTTGCTAGTGGTTTTATCATCGCAAATGACGGATTTTGCGAGGGAATCCATTTTAAAAGAGAATGGCTTAGTTTGGAGCAAATCGCCCAAAAAGCAATGCTTGTAAATATCTCAGACATCATAGCGATGAACGCACGGCCAAAATACGCGCTATGTAGCGTTGTCCTGCCAAATCTTAGCCCAAATGAAATATCACAAATCACAACCGCGCTAAGCAATGTGGCAAAAGATTTTGGCATAGTATTTATCGGTGGAGATACGATGAGCGGGGGTAGATTAGATTTTCACATTACGCTTTTTGGCATTCCACAGGGCAAAATCCTAACGCGCAAAGGATTAAAAAAAGGGGATTTAGTGTTTTGCACGGGCAGGGTAGGGGAGTGCCTAAAATCATTGCGATTTTTGCAAAATCAAACGGCTATAAACAACCAAAACAATAGCAAAAAATGCTTAGGGCAGGGCAAAACACAACAAAATCAACAAATTAGCACAAAATCAAAACGATTCTCTCGCTTTGTAGCTCCAACACTTCGGGCTAACTTTGTCCAATCTATAGCTAATTTTGCGCATTGTGGGCTTGATATTTCTGATGGCGTGTATGCCGAGCTAAATCGCTTAAGCGCGCTAAATCATTTAGGATTTTGTTTAGCAAAATCTGCAAAAAATATTAAATCAAACACTAAATTAGCAAAAAATACAAAACCCATAAAATCCTGCATTATCCTGCCTAAAATCCTGCAAAAAAATGCCTATCTAAGTGGCGAAGAATATGAAATGCTTTTTGCTATCTCGCCAAGAGATAAACTAGCCCTAGCGCGCAAAGCCAAGCAATCGCGCACGCCGCTATGTTTTGTCGGCACTGCCAAGACACAAAAAACGCAATTTAGTGCAAAAATATGGCATTAGGCTAACATAGATTTTACTTTTAGAATATTGAAATATTTTTTTGAAAAAATCTTTATAGAATTTTTCAAAAAATATTGTCAAAAAATTCGTAAAAAATTTTCTTAAAAAGCATTGCTTTTTGGAAACTAAAGTTATATAATCGCGCTTGTTTTGAGATAAATTTCCCTCACAAAAACACAACAAATCACAAAAACTAAAACCACAAAACTAAAGTTTGCTACAAATGGATTTTACAAATGCTCTTAAGCCAGTGTGTAGCCTTTTGTAGCAGAATTTAAGGAGTTAAAAATGGAAGCACAAATCTCACAAAAACAAAACCTGCAAAATCCACAAACTAGCACTCAAAATCTTTCTTCTACCATCATTACAAACACCGCTTCTTTGAACCAGCCAAATTCAATAAATACACTAAAAAACAAAGATTCTCTAAGTATGAATCTAAAAAAGCCAAAACAAGATTTTCCAAAACGCATAAAACGATATATTGGCTATGGAATCATTACGACACTAGCCCTGCTTTTGCCATTTATTAGCATAAATGGGCATCAGCTATTTTTGTTGTCTTTTGTGCATAAAGAATTGCACCTTTTGGGAGTGGTTTTTAGCGTGCAGGAGCTATATCTTATGCCATTTTTGTTGATATTGCTTTTTATTGGGATATTTTTTATGACGACTTTGGGAGGGCGCGTATGGTGCGGGTGGTGCTGTCCGCAAACGATTTTTCGTGTCATATATAGGGATTTAATCGAAACAAAGATTTTAGGACTTCGCAAACGAATCAATGATAAGCAAAAAAAACCAGATTACGCACTCTTTAGCAACAAAATCAAAAAGGCGTTGGGAGTAGTGATTTTTGCGTGTTTATCGCTAATTGTATCGGCGAATTTTTTATTTTTATTTATGCCACCAAATGAATTTTTTAGCTATATAGCAGATGCACAACATCACACTATCGCTGTGGGAGCGTGGCTAGCAATCGCGGCATTTCTCACATTTGATGTTACACTTATGGCAGAGGGATTTTGTATCTATGCCTGTCCCTATGCGCGCGTACAATCTGTAATGTATGATGATGATACGCTAATGGCGATTTATGATACCAATCGTGGTGGAGCGGTATATGCACCAAGCGGAATCAAAAACGAGCTAGCACCAAAAAAGCAAAATCCAGCCAATGAATGCACAAACTGCGTAGCCTGCGTAAAAGTCTGCCCCACTCATATCGACATACGAAAAGGAATGCAGCTAGAATGTATCAACTGCTTAGAATGTGTCGATGCGTGTAGCGAGGTAATGGCGCATTATAATCGCCCTAGCCTTGTGCGCTGGAGCTCGCCAAATGCTGTGGCTACAAACAGCGGCGTTAGATTTTTTAGGACAAAGACAATCGGCTATATTGCCGTGCTTTGCGTGATATTTGCCATACTCATTGCTATGAGTGGCAAAAAAGAGCCAATGCTACTAAATGTCGATAGAAACACCCAAGCCTATGAAATCCGCAAAAGTGGTGCGGTGGATAACTACTATACTTTCCTTTTCCAAAATACCGATACACAGGCACACGATTTTTATTTCGAGGTGGTGGATAATAAAAATATAAGGATTTTAGAGCCTAGCGAGGCTGTGCGAGTAGAGCCAAATGGCAAGGTCAAAAAAGCAGTCGCATTGCGCGTGCAAAATCCGCTAGATTTTGCGCTAGAATCAAAAGATTTGCGCGAAAAACTAATCATACGCGCTTATGCGATAGATGATGATGAGATTTTTGTAGAGAGGGAGAGCTTTTTTGTCTATCCTAGCAAAAAACGCATAGAGGCAAAGGCAAGGAAGTAAGGAAGTAGTTTTTAGGTGCGAGGTGCGATAGGTTAGGGAGTGTAGCACGCGCAAATTTGGCAGAATATTTTTTAAGATAAGTTTTTTGTGGCTTGATTTTAGGGTTTTTTAGGATTTTGGAGGGGTAGGGTGGGGTTTTATTTGAAAAATGTGTTTTTGGTGGTTTTTGTTTTTGTGGTTGATTTTGTCAAATTTGGCAACAAAATGCGCAAAATTAAACTTAATTTATGCCTTTTTTGTGTAAAATCACGCCTTTATCTTACCAATCAGGAGGTCAGTTATGGCTTTGGATACGGCAAAAAAAAGCGAGATTATTAGTAAGTTTGCGCGAGATAGCAAGGATACAGGTTCTTCAGAAGTGCAGGTGGCTTTGCTTAGCGAGCGCATTTCATCTCTTACTAACCACTTGAAAGAAAACCCAAAAGACCATTCAAGTAGATTAGGACTGCTAAAGCTAGTAGGCAAGAGAAAGCATTTGCTAAAATATCTAAAAAATACCAAATACGAAACCTACGCCAAACTTATCGAGACACTAAAAATCAAAGATAGATAAGTTTTTTTGGCAAGACTTTTTGTATTTATATTTTAGGCAGAATCCAACAAGCGCAAAAATTTGTTTTTAGTTTTTGTGTGTATTTTTTGGATTCTGCTTTTTTTTACTCATATCTTACTTATGAAAACTATAATTTTCATTTGTTTTCATATTTTTTGCATTTATTGCAATCCGTAAATTTTTTGAATTTTCGTTTAGTAATAAATTTAAAATCAACTTTTTGCTTCTTAATTTTAACGCGATAAACTATATATAAGCGATATTAGCCCATAAGCAACGCCACAAGCAACCACACTCAACAAAAAATAAAGGCTCTCTTTAACTTAAGCTCACATGAAGGAGTCTTAAGTTATTATGTACACGATGAAAAACAAGTATATA
>NZ_JBSIUV010000038.1:0-20097 GCF_053654515.1 Helicobacter sp. T3_23-1059
TATAAATATATGCCTCCACGATTCCATTACGCGCTTTATTGTGGATTCCTAGCGCGTGAATCAAATGCGGTGGAATAGCATTAAACAAATCATCTTGGAATTTTGCCGAGCTCGTGGATACCCTGCCCAAAAGTGCGATACACATTTTATCACGCCACGCCTTGCTTTTGTTGCGATAAGTTTCCAAATCTGCCAAATCAATGTCGCCAACGATCCTATCTCTATGCAAAATTTCAGCGATTTGAATGGGTTTATACAAGTGAATGCGCGATTTTTTGACAACCAAATCAAGCGCGGATTTTGCTTTTTGCAAATCTCGTGTATCGTTCGTAGATTGTGGCATTACACAGCCTTAGTTTGCGGATTTTTGGGTGTGCTTTGCAATGCGCGTTGTAGGAAATTTTGCTTTTTACTAAAATCTTGCACTGCTTTTAGTATTTGTCTTGCCACTGCTTCTATCACAGGCACTGCCACGCTATTGCCGATTTGCTTTTTTAACGCGCTGTATGGCACGACAATTTTATAGGATTCTGGGAATCCTTGCAAACGCAACATTTCGCGCTCACTAAGTCTGCGCTCATTATTGACAAGCAAGTAATTCGCACTCGCCCCCGCACGAAGCGCGCAAGAAAAATGATGAGGCGTTACGCTACCACCGACATTTTCGTGCGTGATATAGGGCTTTGCTATCTCTTTTTTCATTCGTGCTACACGAGAATTTTTAATTTCCTCACGCACAAAATACTTTTTATCTACTCTAGATTCTAGAATCTCGCTTAAAGATTTTGACTTAATATAATTCTCACCAAGCGCGTAAATCCCTCTAGGAAAGGCAAAATCTAGTTTCTCTCTAAATCCACAAATAATGATTCTCTCGCGCTTTTGAGGCAGTCCAAAATCTAGCGCGTTTAGCACTGCAAAATGCGTAAAATAGCCTAGATTTTGCAACCGTTCTAAAATAATCTTAAAAGTCCTGCCTTTATCGTGGCTTAGTAGATTTCGCACATTTTCTAGTAAAAATGCTTTTGGCATTTTCTCGCGCAAAATCCGCTCGATTTCAAAAAATAGTGTCCCTTGCGTCTCGTGCCTAAAGCCCTGCTTTTCGCCAATAATGCTAAAAGGCTGACAAGGAAAGCCTGCGCATAAAATATCAAAATGCGGAATCTCACTTGAAGTGATTTGGGTAATATCCCCGCGTGGAATCTCGCCAAAATTCGCCTCATAGCTTTTTTGTGCGTCTTTGTCCCACTCGCTTGAAAACACGCATTTACACCCTGCATTTTCAAACCCTAGACGAATTCCCCCAAGACCCGCAAATAAGTCGATAAAAGTAGGTTGCTTTGTGAAGTTTGTTAGCGTATTTGCCATAAATGTAGAATCCTTTTTTTTGAAAAAATAAAAATGCGACAGATTAAGCAATGATTTATCAAAGACAAAAAGGCATAATCCCCGCTTTCAAACACTCACTTGCAAAACGCGTGTTTGCCGATACTCACTTGCTTAAATTTGCTTATCAACAACTCACTTGCCACCATTTGTTTGCGTGGTTATTTTTGTTTTGTTAGCTCATCGCGGGTTAAATGCGGATTTAGCATATTCTGCGGTGTGAGGATATTATCTAGCTCTTCTTTGCTTAGCAGTCCTCGCTCGAGTGCTAAGTCATACACGCGTTTGCCTGTGTTTAGTGCTTCTTTGGCTATGCTAGCGGAGTTTTCATAGCCTATATAGGGATTTAGCGCGGTTACGATACCGATGGAGTTATATACAAAATCACTGCAAATCGCTTCGTTTGCGGTGATTCCATCGATACATTTATCCGCCAAAGTTTTCATCGCTTTTTCAAGCATTACGATACTATTAAAGAGACTATACGCAATCACAGGCTCAAAGACATTGAGCTGGAGCTGTCCGCCCTCGCTCGCAAAGGTAACCGTAACATCAGAGCCAATCACAAAAAAGCATACTTGATTGACCACTTCGGGGATTACGGGATTGACTTTGCCCGGCATTATGGAGCTTCCGGGCTGCATTTTGGGGAGGTTGATTTCATTTAGCCCACATTTTGGGCCACTGCTTAGCAGGCGCAAATCATTGCAGACTTTGGAGAGTTTCGCACTCACGCGCTTTAGCACGCCACTGATTTGGACATACGCGCCTGTGTCTTGCGTGGCTTCGATTAAATCACTTGCCACGATATAGTCGTGTCCGCTTACTTCGCGGAGCTTTTTCTCCACGACTTTTGGGTAGTCTGGGTGAGAGTTTATCCCTGTGCCGATTGCTGTGCCTCCCATATTGATTTCAAGCACGAGTTTGCGCGCCTCTAGCACACGCTGAATGTCTTCGCCCATCATCACCGCAAAGGTTTGAAACTCCCGCCCCAAAGTCATAGGCACGGCGTCTTGGAGCTGTGTGCGCCCCATTTTTAGCACATTTGCAAACTCTTTTGCCTTTTTCTCGTAGGAAGATTTTAAATGCTCCATAGCCTTTGCCAAATCACTTAAATAATCGTGCAATGCCATTCTTAACGCCGTAGGATAGGCGTCATTGGTGCTTTGACTAAGATTTACATGGTCATTTGGGTGGAGGTATTGATACTCGCCCTTTTTGTGTCCTAAAATCTCTAAGCCAATGTTAGCGATGACTTCATTTGCGTTCATATTCGTGCTAGTGCCTGCCCCACCTTGAAACATATCCACGACAAATTGGTCATAATATTTCCCCGCGATGACTTCATCGCACGCCTTTGTGATTGCGTTTTTGATATTTTCATCTAGCAATCCTAGCTCGTAGTTTGCTAACGCTGCTGCCTTTTTCACTCGTGCGAGATTGCGCACGAAGCGGGGGAAATTCCCTAATCTATCGTGCGAAATGTTAAAATTCTCCACCGCTCTAAAAGTCTGCACCCCATAATATACACTATTATCAATCTCCAACTCCCCGATAAAATCGTGCTCTTTTCGTGTCGCCATTGTTACTCCTTTTGGTTATTTATAGATTTTGCGCTATTGCTAGATTTTGCTATTTTACTGCCTATCCGCTAAGCACTTGCAAAGCATAGCAAAATTTAAACATTAGCGCGTAAATCACTTTTGCCAAACAACGCTAATTTTATAAAATCTTACAAAAATATTACAAAATCCAAAAAATCGTGATTTTAAATGATTTTGGCAAAAAACACCTCAAATCCCAAAACCTAACTATCCAACAATCAACACAAAAACACAACAAAAACAAAAATCGCTACAAAAAAGTTTAAGTAAAATTTAACCTAAAAGTTACAAAATTACCCAAAAATCAAAAAAGGGCAACAATTTCATAGAAAAAATGTTAAGAATCTATCAAATACAAACCATTTTTTGCAAAAAACTATAATACAATTTTTTCGCATTTTCTAACCGCTATATGACTAGCCACATTACTAAGGCTACTTAGCGTAGCAAATGCAAGTTTGGATATTGAACTAAGGAGGTTCTTTATGGAAAAGGACAAAGCGGTGTTTTATGCGAAGCTCTTTGCACCTGTGGTGTTTGGGCTTATCGTGTTTATATTACCAAAGTTATGGGGTGTAGATGCTCCGCAAGGGTGCACTCATAATGCGTGGATTTATTTCTCCGTATTTATGGGGCTAATTTTAGGGCTTATTTTAGAGCCTATCCCGCCTGCGTTTATCGGCGTGATTGCCATTGTGATAGCGGTGGTGCTACGACTAGGACCAAAAGGCTCAGGCGAGATAGAAGCCAAAATCAAAGCCGCAGACGCGCTAAATTGGGGAATCAGCGGATTTTCTAACGCAGTTGTGTAGCTTATCTTTGCGGCATTTACGATTGGGCTAGGATTCACTAAGACAGGGCTTGGCGAGAGGCTAGCACTTTATATCGTAAGTAAGCTAGGGCGAAGCACTTTGGGCTTAGGCTATGCCATTGCGCTCGTGGATTTAATCCTCGCTCCATTTATCCCTAGCAATGCCGCTAGAAGCGGTGGTTCAGTGTATCCTGTGGTTTCAAGCATTGCGCCTATGTTTGATTCTCACCCTGATAAAAATCCACGCAAAATCGGCGCGTATCTTATTTGGACAGGGCTTGCTACGACTTGTGTATCGAGCTCGATTTTCTTAACAGGGCAAGCTCCAAACCCGCTAGCTTTAACGCAAATAGAAAAAGGCGGTGGCGCAGTCGTGGATTGGGTAAGCTGGTTTTTAGCATTTTTACCTGTGGGGATTATATTGTTCCTTATCACGCCGATTTTGGCTTATGTGATTTACCCGCCTGAAGTCAAAGGAAGCAAGGAAGTGGTGGATTGGGCAAAGCAAAAATATGACGCATTAGGCAAAATCACTCGCCCGCAAATCTTTATGATTGTAATCGCGCTCATCGGGCTTGTGCTGTGGGTAGGCGGGAGCTTTTTCCCAAAATCCGCGCTCTATAACCTAAACGCCACGACTACCGCGCTCCTAATGATAGTGCTAATGGTAGCGGCAAAATGTATCAGCTGGCAGGATTTCTTAGGCAATAAACCTGCTTGGAACACGCTTGTATGGTTTGCTACGCTTGTGGCTATGGCTGGCGGGCTAAATAATGTGGGCTTTATCGCGTGGCTAGCAAATCTTTTTGATGGGAAGTTTGATGGCGTAGAGCCTATCGTAGCGATTATCGCGCTGATTTTGGCGTTTTCTTGGTTGCGCTATTTCTTTGCCTCTGGGACTGCGTATGTAACCGCTGTAATGCTCATCTTTGTAACGCTCGTGCAGTCAATCCCCGGGCTCGATGTCAATAAGACGCTATTGCTGCTTATCTTGCCTATGGGCTTTATGGGGATTATCACGCCTTATGGCACAGGGTGTAGCCCGCTGTGGTTTGGTAGCCACTATATCAAAGGACCGACATTTTTCCTACTTGGTGGAATCTTCGCGGCGATTTATATGGTGATTTACTTGCTTGTGGGAATCCCTTGGATAGATTTCATAATGCCTCATCTAAGCCTACACGGCGGAGCTAGCGCGTAATAGGGCGGAGGTGTCGCGCAAAGATTCTAAAAGTGCTTCATACATTCTTCTAAAATATGGCTAGATTCTGTTTGATAAATGGAATCTAGCCTTTTTTATTGCCAAAAATCGCAGTCTATTCTATTTTGTTGTCATACTAATGTAGCGAAAGTGACCGAAGTAACCAAACAAAATTTGTCATACTTAAGCAAAACGCGTAGTGTGAAGCAAAAACTCCAAAACAAAATCTTACTGATGAAGCGAAGTATCCAAAAAGTAGCGCAAAATAGAGATTTTGACTTCTTGTAAAATTTTAAAGTAATGGCAAATAAAAGTTTGAGATATTTCGCTCAATATCACAAAGAATCTGTGCTCAAATGACAATAGATTTGCATTATTGCGAGAATTTGCGTTAGTAAATTCGTGGCAATCCAAAACAAATCTTCCCCATCCCTTGCGGAGGGGGTTTGGGGGTGGGTTTTTGTCATACTGAGATTTCGCAAGAAAGCGAAGTATCTCTTTTAAAAATCTAAAATCTAGAGATACTTCGCTTTCTAGCGAAACCTCAGTATGACAATTTGTAGCAAGTAGATTGCCACGCGCAATAAATTGCGCTCGCAATGACAACAAACAATTACTTAACTTCATTTTATCTTAACCACACTTACTCCAAACCCTTAAAAACGCCTTGTTTAATTTTCGTTTTTTTTTTTTTTGTAGCATACTTGCCGTTGTTTTTGCCGTGCCAAATTGCTATAAAAAGCGCAACAAAACGACAAAATATTCAAAAAATCTTAAGGAGTTAAAAAATGGAAAATCTATATCCATTTAAAAATGCGTGTGAAATCCTCTATGAAAATCCACATTTTTTAGTTGCATTTGGCTGGGATGAGCAAAATGATAGGTATTCTGTGGGGTTGCGGTGGGGAAACTCTGCTAATCCATATCCAATAGGGCAACACGGAGTGCCACAATGGTTTATATTACATTGGATTTTGGCTATTGATTTTTTGGATTCTCTAAAAAAGCAAGATAATGCCAACCACAAAGCAATAGATGAAGCAATAAAAAAATTGCAAAAAGCATAAAGGAGTAGTAAATGAAAAGCAGGGCGATAAAAGGGTATAAAGGTATTTTAGCAGGGGTTGCTATGATAGCAAGTCTAGTGGCAAGCGTAATATTTAGCGGGTGTGATAGCATAAGCGGTGGTAGCTATTGTGATGACAAAAATGGGCAACAACTTTATACAAAACTACTAAAAGAATTTTTGGTAAAAAATGATGAGGACTTAAAGCCACATATTGATAAAGTGGATTTTGTTTATGAAATAGATGAGGACTTATCAAGCATAGACAAAGAGAAAAAGAGTGCTTCTTGCATTATAAAAAATGTCAAACTAAAGTTTGACACTAAAGATACTATGACAATTAGCGGGAAGCTTGATGATGATACAAAATCATCTATATTAAGAAGTGCAGGCATCAATGTTGCTGCTCAAGCTGTATTCTCAGCAATAAGTGGTGAAAGTAGCAATGGTGTAAGTCGTAACACTTTCGCGGATGCCACGCAAAAGATTCAAAAGATTTCTGAGACATCACGCTTTATATATAAAACATCTTACACAAAAGATAATAAAATCGAAGTATCGGTTCAAACTATTGAATATGTGTATGACATACCAGAACATATTAAAAACTACTATGACGGCACAGGTGTCCTAATCGATGGAAAGAAAAAAGGGGGTTGCAAAGATGGTGTAAGGCAAGAGAGGGATAAAAATGGAGAAATATCCTTTGAGGGTGGTTGCACAAACGGCACAAAAGATGGTGCGTGGAAATACTATGACAATGGTTTTTTAGCTAAAGAAGAGTTATATAAAAATGGTGTGTTAGAAAAAATGACAAAATATTATCCCATAACGGGGATTATAAAATCTGATTTTCTCAAAGATGATAAAGGCAATGCTACATTAAGAGAATATGATGAAAAAGGGTATATCACAAAGTTTGTGCCTTACATTACCAATGAGCAGGGTAAGTTGGTCGTAAATGGGAAAATGTTTAACATAACTGAATCGCGTAGCGGTAATATTTTTGGAGGAAAATCTTGGTTAGATGAAGATGATATTGAAAAAGTGCCTGATAGATTGTATAGGAAGTATGGGTCTTTCAGTCCTGATTTTTTTTATGTTGAAGCGCAAAATGGTGTGTTTGTTCGTGGGTTAAGCCAAAGGCACTTATCTATTGATGGCGATAAATTCAAAACCCAACAAGAGATGTTTGATTATATTACGACTAAGCACTTGGGAGAAGACGAAGTGATAGTATTAGGAAATTTAAGTTTGGTGATTGGTCGATACGGTGTAGATATGTATAAAAATAATGAACCAATTGGAAGCGTAGAAGATAAATCATCTAGAGGTCTATGCACCACAGGGCAATGCCAAGTAATGTTTAAAGAGCTAATCGACAAAAGCATATACAAAGATGAAATCTACTCTATGCTAGAATCTGCAAAACCTGAATAACAACAAAAACTTGGCAAAAAATAATGTGTAAAAAAATAGAGCAATATAAGATTATATATGAGGCTTATGCTAATGAGATACATCATCTATGGCAACGGTCTATATTTCTAGGTGCATTTATGGTGCTTGTGTGGAGCGGATATGGTGCACTGCAATTACAATACATTAGCCATAAAGCCACTTTTTACCTCACAGCTTACCATATCGCTTCTGTTATGCTATGCGTGGCGATTATGGTATTTTCTACTCTGTGGATAGCTATGGCAAAAGGCTCAAAATTTGTCCAAGAAGCACACGAAAAGAAAAGCGACAAAGGCGTAGTAACAAAACTTGAGGAATACACAGATTTTTATTGCAATTTGAATGATTATACAAAATATGAAAAAACTAACCATATAACATCTTTGCTATGTTGCCCTCTTAGTGCTTATCGTTTTTCGCCTAGCAAAATCAATATCACGCTAGGTTATGTAAGTCTATCATTTGCTACTATGTTGATTGCATTTCATATTTTGTATGGATTAGATATTTTGCAAAACATTTGGAGATACATACAAGAATACAAAATCTTGATTGTGATTATAGGCGTTTTGATATTTGTTTTTGTGCTATTTGCAAGCACATATTTTCTAAAGGGTAAAAATACGCGATAAAGGTTTGGCATACTTAAAAGTATCGTTGCAAGAAAGTATCGCTCCAAGTATGACAAATCTCATTGCTAGATTTGCCACTTTTGACAAAAATCGTAAAATCTATCAATGACAAATAAATCTTTGAGATATTTGACCTGCGCTTAAGTATGACAATAGATTTTTGTCATACTTAAGCGAAGCGAAGTATGTCTTTTTAAATTCTAAAATTTAGAGATATTTCGGTCGTTTCACTCCCTCAATATGACAATGCGTTTTTGTCATTGCTACGCGGATTTTACAAATCCGCTCTCAATGACAGATGCCTCCTCCTGTGAAGAGGGGGCTTAGGATGTGGGTTTTGTCATACTTAAGCGAAGCGAGGTATCCAAAAAGTAGCACAAAATAGAGATTTTGGTTTTTTACAAAATCTTAAAGTAATGACAAATAAAATCTTTGAGATATTTTGCTTTGCTTAGTATGACAAGATTTTGAGTTTTTTTGTAATATTTGCGCTTGTTGTTTTTAATATGCCACAATTTCGACAATAAGCGTGCTAAAAGCAACTAAAATCTGCAAATAAAGGACAAAAAATGGATACAAATTTAATACTGCCAATGGTGCAAGATAAACTACCAAAGGACATTCAAAGCCAACAACTCTTGCGAGAAAAACTTGATGAACTAAATGATGCGCAAAGAGATGAGTTGGTGCAAAAACTCCCTTTTCTAAAGCTAAAAAACCCTGTGCTTGTTTTTTGGGTGGGTAGTTTTTTATTTGGACATTTTGGTGTAGGGAGATTTATGATTGGTGATACACTGCTAGGAGGGATTAGGCTAGGAATATACATTATTCTAATGATAATGGGCGCACTAGATAAAAAATATAGTGTCATTGCAATATTGCTATTGCTTGTTGTTTGGGTTTGGTGGATAGTAGATTTATTTCTCACAGGCAAAAAACTACGAAAAAAGAACCTAAATAAAATCCTGCACGCTATATGACAAAAACTATGGAAACAAATCTACGACATATAGCCCTACTCTCTATGGCGCTAGAAAACAAGCTAGATGAACAGGGCAGAATCTACACGCTAGAACAATGCAAAAACGCAGATGAAAAAACTTTGCTAGAAATATTAAACATTAGCTTTAAAAGCCCCTTAACAGGACTACTACTCCATCTTTTTTTAGGATGTTTTGGTGTAGGTAGATTTTATAAAGGCAAAGGCTTAGATATAGTTATTGGCGTAGGTTTTATCATTGGTTATTTTTGCGTGTGTTTATTATTTGTGTATGCTGCTTTTAACGGAAATGAGGCAATGCTTATTCTAGCTTGTATATTGATTGCGTTTTATATGCTTGCTGTGTATATTGATAGCTACCTTGTCTATAAAGGCATACAAAAAGACAATCTTTTTCGCATACAAGAATATCTCTCTAAATACAGCAATAAAGATAGCAAAATCAACATTTAAATAAAAAAATACGATAAATAAGGCACTAATGCGCATCAACCAATGTCAAGACAAAATCCCACCTGCGCAAGCATTTATGCCACAAAAGCAACTAGAAAAAGTCGATAAATCCTCGCTATACTAGCTTGTATCGCTTGATTTAAAAAACCCTATTTTGACTTTGTGCTTGGGTTTTTGCTAGGATATTTTGTCGCGGGTATATTTTATAAAGGCGATATAGGCTAGGCGTGGCAAAACTTTTGTTTTTTGGTTTTTGCTTTTTTACGCTCGCACTTTTTTGCTAGATACGACAAAAAAAACTACTTGCAGATTCTCGCAATGAATGGATACTTCGCCTATTCTCGATATGACAATGACAAAAAACCCTCAAGCACAAAAATCCACAAAACCAACAAAATCCACCACAATCAACAAAACCAAAATGCAAATAAAAACACCAAAATGCAAACTAAAATCCAACGCTCCCTAGCTCCCAAATAGGCAGGAAAATCCCAAAGGCTAGCCACGCCACAAGGAGCGCGATAACTATCGTAGAAAAAGGCTCGATATAAGTCAAAATCTTAGTGCTTAGATGCTCATACTTGTTTTTGTAGTATTGCACGCATAGTTTTAGCATTTTGGCTAGCTCGCCGCTTTGCTGTGCTATGGCTAAAAAATGCTTGACATTTGCCTCTATATGCGGACAGGGTGCAAATGCTTCATAAAGATTTTTGCCATTTTTGATAGCAATGATAGTGTGGCTAATCTCATTTTTTAGATGCGGATTTTGAATGGTTTGGAGTGAGACTTGTAGCGTGGTATCAAAATCTACCCCCGCTTCATATAAATGCAAAAAGCTCAAAAAATATACCCACAAATCCCTATATAAAATAATCCTACCCACAAAAGGCATATCCAACAAAACCCGATAAATATGAAAATATAATCGATTTTTTACCCGCAAGCTCCGCGCCACAAACCCAAACGCCACGCACAAAAACAGCAACATATATAGCCCAAAATCTTGCAATACCTCTGAGACAAAAATAAGGCTTTTTGAGCTAAAAGGCAAATCTATACCAAAGGATAAAAATAGCTCGCTAAATTGGGGAATCACAAAATATGCGATAAATATAAACGCAAAAACCGCGCTTATACACACAAACGCGGGGTAAAACAATGCCTTGCTTATGCTTGATTTGGTAGTAGAAATATGGTAAAAATATTCGCTTAAAATCTTGCAAATCGATGGTAGTTTGCCCCCTTTTATCCCTGCTTGTATGAGTGCTATGCCCATCGGCGTGTATATGTTTTGAAGCGGAGTTATGGCTTTTTGTAATGATTCGCCATTATGAATAGTCTCTAAAATCTTTTGATACGCGCTCGCTAAAATCGGGCTAGGAGTGCTTCTCTCTAGGCTAATAAATGCGTCTTTTATCGGCAGGGCGGATTCTAGCATAATGCTTAGCAATGCTAAATCCTGCGAGATAGTAAGCGGATTTATCGGGCGAGAAAAGAGGCTTTTAAAACCAAAGTCATTTGTCAAATCTTTTTTTGTAAAAATCCCCTTAAAAATTTGTGCATAATTGCTAAAAAGATTTGTGAAAAAATCGCCAATTACTTCGCCAAAAATCTTATGCCAAAAGTTTTTCCCATCTCCATTTGAGAGTTGGTTTATCTCTATGGGATATATGCCTTTGTTTATGGCTTTTTGTGTCGCTCCCTGCTTAGAATCTGCACGCACAAAAATACTTACTCTTTGACTACCTTTTGTGCCTTTGACTACAAATCGCATTTTTATCCTAAATTTTGCTTAAAATCTTTTTTAAAATATTGCGCAACCCAAAAACAAACTAATCAAAAATCCACACAAAAAGCTACATAAAGACGCGCAAAAACCAAAAATCTAGCGCACAAATCGCCACCAAATTATCTAAAAAGTTTTTTTAGCGTGTTGCCTATTTCTTTTTTTGTGCCTTCATCTATGTGTTTATCTAGCTCTTTGCCTATGTCTTTGCCCACGCTTTTTTCTATCTCTTTGCCGATACTTTTTTGTAGCTCATTCCCAAGCCTAGATTTTAGCAATTCGCCTAAATCTATCTCGACTTTGGGGGAGGATAGATTCCCGCTTAGTTTTATGCCTAGTGTGTCTTTTTTTAGGGTTGTTTTTAGTTTGGCATTGATAGTGCTTTTTTCCAAATCTGTGATGATATTTTGCCCGCTTAGCGCAAAATCCCCGCTTTTCATATCAAGTGCTGAATCTAGCACCATTTTGTTTATGTCGCTATCTAGCGTAATGTTGTTAAACACTAGCCCTGTGGCGTCAAATTTGGCGTATTGTTTGAGGGCGTCTGTGAGCTGATTTTGCAAAAATCTGCCATTATTTAGCTTAGCTTTTAGCGTGCCTTTTTGGCTTTTTGTGTTGTAGATGACATCGCCATTTGCTTTCGCGCTAAACACCTTTTGGGCTTGCGCCATTGTCAAAAGTGTGTCTAAATCTATTTCTTTGATTTTGGCATTAAAATCATCACCATTTAGCACCGCTTGGAGGTTGCCACCTAGACTGTTGGTATTAAATGTCGCATATAGATTCTCACTCAAAGCAAATTCCCCATTTGCCTCCATTTTGCCTACTAGCTCGATTTTGGTAGCAAATTTTAGTTTTTTTATATCAGGCAAAATCGCGCTATAAGTCGAAGCATATTTACTCTGTGGCAAGTCAATGGCGATATTTGGTAGATTTAGCCTAGCTAGATTTGAGTCAAATACTAAGTTTGCATTACCTACGCCTTTGTCTAGTTTTGTGCTTAGATTTGCGCTAAAAGCGGTGTTTGGCATATCTAAGTCAAACTCTTTTTTGATTGCTAGATTTTGCGTAGTTCCTTTTAGCGACAAGCTAGCATTAGCACTTATGCCTTTGTCAAAATCCCACGCTACCCCACTGCCATTTGCGCTAGCAGAGATGTATTGGGGTTGATATATCATATAGAGGAGTTTTTCTATGCGTAGATTTTGTGTCTCAAAGCTAGCTTTGCTAAGCGCGGAATTTATTATATTTGCGCTATAAGTCGTAGCAGAATCCCCAATATCAGTTTTCCCTGCGATAGTGATATTTTCTAATCCACCTTCTATCTTTCCATCGGTGCGTAGCGCGCCTCGCACTCTCATTCCTAGCAGTGGCGTAAATGCGCTAATATCGCTTAGAGCAATGGAGTATGTGCCTTTTGTGTCAAAAGATTCTATGTTTGAAGTAGAATTTAGATTGATTTTGCCGACATTTGAGTCAAATGTAAAATCTTGTTTTATGTCTTTTTTGTCAAACACGCTCTCTTGATGCAAGCTAAAAGTAGTCTTTGGGATTTGCAAATCAAAATCTTTGGCAATTAGGCTTTGGCTAAAATTTCCCTGCGTGATTGATAGCACATTTTTACCGCTAAATTCTAAATTTTGATTTCCCACTATATCTGCATCTAGGCTAAACACCCCCTCGATATAGGGCTTTTGCCCTATCATTGCTAGCACTTGGGCTAGCTCTAGCCCCACAATATCTGCATAGATTTTGCTAGGATTTAGATTTTCTAGCTCGACTTTTATGTCTGTTTTTGATTTTGCGATATTGCTACTTGCCTGTATGTTTAGATTGCCAAATACCTTGCCCTTTGCGCTTGCGTCAAAGATAAACGCGCCATTTAGCGGCATTCCTGCGATTTCATCAAATAGTGAAATATCGCTTGCATCAATATGTAGCGCAGAATCAATATTTAGCGTGAAAAGATTATAATCCCCTTTTAAGCTAATGGCTAATTTTGGTGAATTTTGTATCAAAATCTCTAGCCCGCTAAGCCCTATACTAAAAGTTTCTAGCGTTAAGGGAATGGGTGAGTATTTATCGATTTGGGCTTGTGCCACAGGCTTAAAAATCATATTGCCAATCGGGCTAAACACAAGCACATACACAAGCAACAAAAGCCCCGCTAAAATACCCAAAAACCACTTCAAAATTTTTATTGCCATTTTTGCTCCTTAGATTCCAATAAAATTTTGCTTACTTTGATTTTGCGTTTTGATTTATGCGTGTAAAAGTAGCATTGAAAGGCGACATTGTATCAAAAGCAAAGCACAATCACGCCAAATATCATCAAAAACTAACAATTCTTTTGCATAAATGATTGCTTATTTTTTATGCAATGGTTGCTTAGTGATTGTTTAATGATTGCTTAATGCTTGCGTTTTGTCATCGCCAAAATCACACTAGAGATTTTTAGCAATATGTCTTTTTATTGCCATATTGATATATTTGGGCTTGATATGGCGTGGGCTTGAGATATGGTGCAAGATTGATATGTCGCGGGTTTGATATGGTGTAGGTTACCGAAATCTTTTGTATCATTGCGAACAAACGCTAGTTTAAGAAAGCAAAATGCTACTTAAGCGTGGCAATCTATATCCACAAAGTGCAAAACATACTTTTAACAAACCTAAATAAAATGCCACGCAAAAATTAACGATTTTCTAAAAATTTCGCTTTGGTTGTTTTTGCTATCAATGATGACAATGCAAAATCTCGCAATGAGAGAATTTTCCCCTCCCTTGCGGAGTTGCAAAACTCATTTTCCCCCTCCCTTAGCACGAGGGGGTTTTAGATTGCCACACAAATGCTACTTTTAACAAAGTCGCATTTGCTCGCAATGACAAAAGATTTCCTTACGCTAAATATAAAAAATCATAAAATCTATCACGCAAAAATTGCGTTTGAAAAACAATAAAATGATAGCAGGCAAAGATAAAATCCAAGCTAAAATCTGCGATTTTTGGTAATCTAAAAATTGTGAGATTCTTGCGATACCAACAAGTAAATATGGTGATTTTAGGTGCTACTTAAAAACCTTACCACAAACTCACTTCCCTTGCCTAGTTCGCTATGCACGGAGATTTTGGCGTTGTGGATTTTGGCTATGCGCTTGACTATGGCAAGTCCCAAGCCATTGCCACCTAGCTTTTTGCTCCGCGACTTATCCACGCAGTAAAAACGCTCAAAAACCCGCTCTTGCTCAGCTAATGCGATTCCTATGCCATTATCCACCACGCGCAAAACCACGCTATTATCGCTACTTACGCCATTTTTGCCCAAAGTTTTGCTCGTTTGCTCGCCGTTTTCCCCACTCTCAACATCTTTCTCAACATTTTTCTCGCGCTCCACAATGATTTTCACCACGCCATTTTTGCCACTATATTTAATCGCATTTTCGCACAGATTATACACCATATCTTCAAGCAATGCAGGGATTCCTAAAATCTCTTGCCCTCTCATTTCGCGCCCTGCAAACTCTCCACGCTCGATAAACTCGCATTTTACCCCCTTTTCACGCGCTAAATTTTCAATACTTGGCAAAATCTGCTTTACCACATTTGCGAGCTTCACGCGCTCTTTTTGCTCGCCGTTTTTATCTAGCGCATTATCCAAAAACGAGATTTTCAAAATCTTATCAATCAGCCCCAAAAGTCGCTTTGATTCTGCGTAGATTTTAGCGATGAAAGCGTCTTTGTCGCGCTCTTGCACAAGCCCACTGCAGAGCATTTCACTGCTTGTGAGTATCACAGATAGTGGCGTTTTCAGCTCGTGGGTTACATTTGCGCTAAACTCCTTTCGCAACGCCAAAATATCGCGCTTAGCACTTTTATCAAAGAGCAAAATCATTATCGCCTTAAGGTTGTTTTTCACAAAAATCGGCATACAAATCGTGTGGCAAAAATACTCATTTATGCTGATTTCAAAGGCTTCATTTCCAGAATCTATGCTATTTTGCACCGCATTGCCAAACTCACGCAAAAACGCAAAAATATTGATATGTTGTATGTTTGGTGTGAGGCGCAAAATCTGCAACGCCTTTTCATTGCATTGCGTGATATTGCCCGCGCTATCAAGGACTAAAAAGCCCTCATTCATATTTTGCGTGATAAGCTCAAAGCGCAGTTTGCCTTGCTTTATGCGCTTTAGTTGCTTTTTGATTTTGCCTTTTTGCTTGGAGATGCGCTGCATAAAAATATGTAGCTCGGTGTAAGGATTGGTGCGAATGGGGTGGGACAAATCAATATTTTTGATGGGTTGCAAAATTTTGCGTGCAAGCAAAATGCCAAGAGCCACGCTCACAATCGCGCTAAAAAGTAGGAGCGTGGCAAAGAGTGGCGCAAAATCTTTTAGCACGACAAAAAGCGAGTCTTTTTCCGTGCTAATGCGTAAAATGAGCGTTTGTGTCCTAGATTGAGCGTGAGAATCTAGATTTGCCTCCACAAAGCGCGCAAAATAGAGATTTTCTCTCAATTCTGAATCTGAAAGGCGCACTGCCCTATCGCCCCTGCCTTGCAATAAATTTTGCACTTCCTCGCGCTCTAAGTGATTATCAAGGCTTGCAATATCAAGCCTATTATCAAAAATCACTTCTCCATTTAGCGCAATCACACTCACACGATAGGGCGAATCTAGCTTATCAAAGAGATTTTGCGCAAGGCTTTGCTCTAGCGATATTGCGAGTTTGTTTGCGTATCGTTCTAGCTCGCTAAATTGCTCCTCTCTATGTGCTTGGTGCAAAAACACCGCACTAATAAGTATGCTAAGAGATTGCACCGCCACGATAAGCCCAAAAATCCACGCCACAAGCCTGCGCGATAGATTCTTTGGCTTGTAGTTTTTGTGGGGATTTTGGCTATTTGGGCTATGTTGCATTATGTGGGGGGTTTGGCTAGGTTGGTTTGGAGGATTTTTAGGATTTTGTGGGTTTATTAGATTTTGGGCGTCTTGGCTATAAGTGTTTTTGCTACTCTTTTTTTCAACGCGTTTATAAAACCTCATCAAAGCGATACCCCACAGAGCGAATATTGGTGATACATTTGCCATAAATCCCTAGCTTTGTGCGAAGCGAGCTTATGTGCATATCCACTGTGCGCGTGTTTTCCACGCTGTATCCCCAGATAGATTCGAGCAACTCATCTTTGCTAAAAATATTATTTTGGTGGGTAAAAAGCAGGAGGAGTAGCTCAAATTCCTTGCTTGTGAGGTGCAATGGGGAATCATCGACACTGATTTTGTGTGAGTTTGGCTGTATTTTTAGCCCTTTGTATTGCAAGATTTCGCCCTTTTTCATCGTGGCGTTGCTTCGGCGCATTAGGGCTTTTATGCGTGCGATTAGCTCTAGGGCGGAAAAGGGCTTTGTGAGATAGTCATCTGCGCCCAAATCTAGCCCGTTAATCTTATCATACTCGCTTCCTAGCGCGCTAAGCACGATGATAGCCACTCCGCTTGTTTTTGGGTTTGCACGCAGTTTTTGTATCACTTCTAAGCCACTCTCATTTGGCAGCATAATATCACACACAAGCACCTTTGGAATCTCGCTCTTTAGGGCTTGATAAAGACTGCTCGCATCTTCAAAAATCATAGAATTTAAATTCTGATTTTTGAGCGCGTAGGCTACAAGCTCGGCGATATGCTCATCATCTTCTAAGATATAGATAAGATTTTGGTCGTTATGTGTCGTGCCTGTTGCGGGATTTTGCGTGTTTGGCAAAATGTTTTGATTTTGGGGGTTATATTGCGTCTTTTTTGTCGCGGGATTGCCATCTTGCGCGCTATTTTGTAGCCCATTTTGATTATAGGCGTTTTGGGTTAGATTTTGCCCTATATTGTGCGTTAGTATTGTATCTTGCGCCATTTTTCCTCCATTTTTTATTTTCCATTTTTTATGTTTGCTTTTTTTGGCATTCGTCTTTTTGACATTCGTAGGATTGGTTGAAATTTTAGCCTTTTTTCTTATCCAAAATCTCTAGCAAAAGCAGATTTTACAAAGATTTTACATTTTTTAAGATTAGGCTTTTACAAATGGTTTTTACACTTGCGTATAAAATCTACAAATAAGGAGTAACAATGAATTTTTTAAGCACAAAAGGCAAAATACTAGCTTGCACGCTAATCGCTTCGAGCTTGCTAATCGTAGTGATATTTGTAAAAATGATAGATAATGGCACAAAAAGTGCGATACACAATCTAACCCACGCACAAAAAGCACGAAGTTTTTATGCGAGCAATTCGCCACATATTCGCATTTTGCCCATAAATCAAGCAAAATTCTTACGCGGGCAACGATTTGACTTGCTGGTAGAATTTAGCGAGAATCTAGCTAGCGATAAAGATAAAAATATCGCCGTGCTAGTAAATGGCAAAGACGCGCAAGGCTTTTTTGGCAAAAAACCAAACATAAGCCTAAAAAACGGGATTTTGTCATATCGCATAGATAGCGTGGCATTTGATAGGGCGGGGGATTATATCATAAGTGCTAGCAGAGATAAAGAAAGCGCGAAAGTCGCTTATGAAGTCGTGTTTGATAAAGCAAAAAAGAGGGCAAAAAATGTGATTTTGCTTATCGGCGATGGTATGAGCTTGCAAGCAAAACAAATGGCGAGAATCCTCTCAAAAGGCATAAACGAGGGCAAATACAACGGCTTACTTGAAATGGAGCAAATGCCACAAATGAGCTTGGTTACCACTTCGGGCTATGATAGTCTCACAACTGATTCTGCAAACTCCGCTTCGGCTTATGCCACAGGGCATAAAAGCGTGGTAAATGCGATGGGCGTGTATGAAGCAAGCATTGATTCTCATTTAGGACACCCAAAAGTAGAAAATATCGCTGAAATTTTAAGACGCACTAGCGATAAATCTATCGGACTTGTAACGACTTCAAACCTCACAGATGCTACCCCTGCGGCATTTATCACGCACACGCGACAACGATATGAGTTAAATGACATTGCCCTTGATATGTTTAGCGAAATCCACCGCCCTGATATTTTGCTAGGCGGGGGATTAGAGAACTATCTCCCACAAGAGCAGGCAGACTCTAAGCGCAACGATTCGCACAATATCATAGAATCCTATCAAAACGCAGGCTACTTGGTAAGCTATGATAAAGCGCAGTTGTAAGCACAGATTAAGGATTTTGAAGATTTGAAAATGGCTAGCAAGACTCGCGCACAATCCCCAAAACTGCTAGGACTTTATCACAAAAATCACTTAAATGTGTATTTGGATAGAGAAGTGCTAAAAAATAGCGAGGTGCTAGGGAGGTTTTCAAACCAACCAAATCTAATGGATATGACAAAAGCCGCTTTAATTGCTTTAAGTCAAAATAAAGCGGGGTTTTTCCTAATGATAGAGGGCGCAAGTATCGATAAAGAGCTACATAAAATGGATTGGCAAAGGGCAAGCTATGATACGATTGAATTTGATAAAGCGGTGGGAATCGCACGAGATTTTGCAAGACAAAATGGCGAAACGCTCGTAATCGTAGTGGCTGACCACGCGCACGGAGCGAGTATCACAGGGACTTATTATGAAAGCGATGGCAAAGCGGGGAGAGAAGCGGTGCGCACTTATAAACACGCGAAATTTCCTACTTTTGTGGATAATGATAATGATGGATTCCCCGATAATCCAAACGCAGAAATTACCCTAGCGGTGCATTTTGCAAACCACCCTGACTATAATGCAAATTATCGTTTGAGAGAAAAACCTGCAATGCCTACGATAAAGCAAGAAGCAGGCACGCAAGAAAAAGTGTTTGTGGCAAATCCAAACTTAAATGGCGAATATTACAAAGGCAATATCCCGCGCAACGAAGATCAAGAAGTCCATAGCGCAGATGATGTGATACTTACCGCAGAGGGCGCAGGGAGCGAGTATTTCAAGGGCGTAATGGATAACACGGAGGTATTTTTTGGCATTATGAGGGCTATGGGCATTGATGCGAGGGAATAACAACTTTTGCCGTAATAAACGCGTTTTTAAGATTTTTGGGTAAATGTCGCATTTTTATTTTTAAATGACAAAAAATGACTGCGACTTTTACGCTATAAAACCATAGTGATGATCTTTTGAGGGCGTTTAAAAATATAGCAAAATCCGCAAATGTGAAATGCAAAATAGACAAAAAATCAAAAGAGCCAAAATTATTATAAACTAGAGGATTTTCCCGTGATAAGAAAGATTGACAAATGGGTGCTTGTGGGTGCGCGAAAACCCAAAATTAGCCAAACAGGGTAGATTAGAGTTAGAAGCAAAAAATGAGAAGCTATGAAAATAATCCTATCAAATAGTGCCGAAAATTTTTTAGATAAGCGATGCAATGGCGACCTAAAAGAAATTTATAAAATTCGCGTGTTTGTGGCTGATTTAAGCAAATCTAGCAAACCAGCCTTATTTAAAAAATAGCTTAAAAATGGGCTAGAAGATTTTGGTGGTGCTACTGCCAAAAAAATCCCAGAAGTTTTTAAAACCGTCCTAAAAGTCCCGCTAGCTCTTTTTCCTTAAAACTTTTTCAAAACACATTTTGATTGCCTCTTTTTTAAACTCGTTTTTTTTTTTTTTTGTTACAATCACATTTGTTTTTTTTTGCACCTTTTTTTGCGCTTTTTTTGCATTATTTTTTGCTTTGTAGTATAGATAAAGCATATA